>DAOUXE010000232.1 GCA_030666765.1 Methanosarcinales archaeon | reverse complement strand
CTGCTATTGGTTTTTTGGGCATCTTTTAAACTTGGGTACGTAGAAAAATTAAAACTTTTATTTTCTTAGATCTATCAGGGCACTTGAACGACGATGCCTACGATACCGCGCGAAGATGCAGCGGTTCTGTAACTACTATTCCACCAGAAGATCCTTATGAGTGGTGAAATATTATAGAATAGCTACATACAACACATAATTATACGTATGCACAGATCATCAAAAAATTTGCGGTGCAATCGTACTTAATTCCTAAATTAACGAACTCATATCGAATCCTTTAAGTATTAAACCCGATTTGGGTCTATAGTATAATCGACAGAACTCCAGCACATAAAGATGAACAACAAGCAAAATTCGCAATCACCTGCTATCGAACATCGAACATTTCGATCCGGTGAGGTGAAAAAATGCAAGGCATGATGCACATTCTAATCAGGACTCTAGTATTAAGCACAATCCACGCTGCCACCCCACATCACTGGTTTCCTATAATTACGATCGGCAAACTGAAGATTGGTCGTGGAGGGAAACTATTGTGGGCTACTGTCATCGTCGGGGTCTCTCATACCAGTAGCACCATAGCAACCGGAGTTATTGTTAGTTTGATCGGTCACGAACTTTCTTCCGCTCATGAACTGGTCACCAGGATCGCAGCCCCTTTGACTTTGATCGCAATGGGACTTATCTATATATTTCTGGGTATCAGAAAGTCTCATCATCGTAGCAATACTGATACACTTCCCAAAAAATCGAAAGTGTCTGTCGTGACTTCATTTGGGTGTTGCGATGTTTCTGACTCCGTGTACCGAGATTGAGGTATATTATTTCACGGCAGGGGATCTTCTGGGGTGGTACGGGATAGTTATCGTCTCGATTACATATTTGGCAATAACCGTTCTTATTATGCTTCTTCTTGTATATTTTGGGTTCAGGAGATTTGAGAAGATACGATCGCAGTTCATAGAGCATTATGGCAAGCAAATTACCGGTGTGATATTGGTCATTCTGGGTCTTTGGTATCTTGTATGATGGCGAATCGAAACGTTGTCAAAAAAGCGTAGTTTTCGATTGTGCCTGCCGAAAGTAATACAAATATGCAGGACATAATCTGTGGTTCATGAACGCCGACGCACAGGAACTCACGCTGCGGGTGGCAGAGGCATATCACAGGGATGTCAGCAAAGGCCTCGCACGCATCGATCAAGAGTTCATGGGTCTGCTTGACAAGTATATGGGTGACGGGGATATAGTTGAGATAACAGGTGGGAAGACAGCGTACGCGATTGTGCGCAGCGGCTATCCTGGCGATTCCGGGCTTGACCTGATACGGATCGATGGAGACACCAGAACCGACGCAGATATCAGCATCGATGACTGGGTTACGGTATGCAAGGCAGTACCAGCGGACGCTGTCAGAATCACGCTCGCGCCGACCCAGCACACCCATTTCTCTGCCGGAGCGCGGTACCTGGCGCGGCACCTCAAGGGCAGACCGATCGTGAAATGGCAACACCTCCGGGTTGAGACCGTGGACGCGCCGGTCGTCTTCCTGGTCACTGCAACCCAGCCAGCGGGCGCAGTCGTCGTAACCAAAGACACCCAGATCACACTGAAGGAGCGCCCGGCCACGGACGAGGCGCATATCACACGGATTACTTATGAGGATATTGGAGGCCTCCGGCGCGAGATCGATCTCATCCGCGAGATGATCGAACTCCCGCTCCGCCACCCCGAACTCTTCCGGAAACTGGGCATCTCCCCACCCCGTGGCGTATTACTGCACGGACCTCCCGGAACCGGGAAGACGATGATTGCAAAGGCGGTAGCGAACGAAACATCATCTAATTTCACATCGATAAGTGGTCCTGAGATCGTGAGCAAATTTTATGGAGAAAGCGAGAAACATCTGCGAGAAATCTTTGATGATGCTGAAAAAAATGCGCCAAGTATTATTTTCATCGATGAGATCGACTCGATTGCACCAAAACGTGGTGAAATCGTGGGAGATAGTGAACGTAGAGTTGTGGCACAGTTGCTCTCGCTGATGGATGGACTCCAGTCAAGGGGCGAGGTCATCGTGATTGCTGCAACCAACCGCCCGAACGACATCGATCCCGCGATGCGCAGGGGTGGCAGATTCGATCGCGAGATCGAGATCGGTGTTCCGGACCGCAACGACCGATATGAGATCTTAGAGATCCACACGAGAGGGATGCCGCTTGATGTGAATATGCAGGAAAAAGGTCTTCACAGTCTCGCTGAGATCACGCACGGATTTGTAGGGGCTGATATCACCTCGCTCTGCAAGGAGGCTGCTATGCATGCGCTGCGCATGATGATGGTGGACATCGATTTCGAAGAGGATATTCCATCAGAACTGATCGAGCAACTGATCGTTACAAAGAAGGACTTTTACGAGGCAATGAAAAATATAGAACCCTCTGCAATGCGTGAAGTCTTCATCGAGATACCGCAGGTTGGGTGGGGTGATATCGGGGGGCTTGATTCCGCGAAGCAGGAATTAATCGAGATCGTAGAGTGGCCGCTTCACTATCCCGAGATCTTCGAGGCGATTAACACAGACCCGCCAACCGGGGTTCTGCTGTTCGGTCCATCCGGAACCGGAAAGACCTTGCTTGCAAAAGCGGTCGCTACCGAGAGTTCTGCGAATTTTATCGGCATCAAGGGACCTGAACTGTTGAGCAAGTATGTCGGCGAGTCGGAAAAGGCGATCCGGGAGGTGTTTCGGAAGGCGAGGCAGGCATCCCCCGCGATCGTCTTCTTTGATGAGATCGATTCGATTGCGCCTGTAAGGGGTACGAGTTCGGATACCTTCGTAACCGAGCGCGTGGTCTCCCAGATTCTGACAGAGCTTGACGGACTCGAGGAACTGCAGGATGTGGTCGTGATCGCTGCCACCAACCGCATCGACATGGTTGACCCCGCGCTCTTGAGGCCAGGGCGGATCGACCGTCTCATCCATATACCGCTTCCCGACAAGGATACGAGATCGAAGATCTTTGAGATCCATCTCAAGGACAAACCGGTATCTGATGAGGTCTCTGTACAGTGGCTCGCGGAAGCAACCGATGGGTACTCGGGCGCGGAGATCGAAGCTGTGTGCAGGGAGGCGGCAATGCTTGCACTGCGCGGGGCGATGCCCAAGCGGGGTGTGGATGTTGATGTGAAGAAGATCACAGGTACGGTCGAGATCACAAGGTGGCATTTCGATCGGGCGATCGGGTGTGTGCGGTGTGCACGGGCTGGAAATGATCGGAAATCCGCGTGAGGGGTGCGGATGGATGAGATGGAGGCGCCCTCACAAT
>DAOUXE010000238.1 GCA_030666765.1 Methanosarcinales archaeon | reverse complement strand
GTCTTGTTGATCTTGATACTCGCATTGTAGCCTATAATTAGAGTACAGTTATCGGTATCGTTAACTGTGCCACCGTATGGATCGGTAGCATCTACTGTGACGTTGTTTATCACTTGCGGTATGTCCGATTCGGTAACAAAATGTGCAAATTTTATGATGGTGCTATTTTTCGGCCCCAACGTAGCGTTTTTCAGTATCTGAAGCTCAACCCCTTTAACTTCATCTGTAACGTTGATGTTTTTCAAAATAACGTTGCCTGTATTTGTGACGTTAACGCAGTAGGTAACGTTATCGCCAATGCTAACAGTAAGCGGATCCGAACCAGGACAGGTACCGGGATAAGTACTATTATTGATAAACGCGGTCTTCTCTATGTTTATCCCCGGACCTGTAACATTAATACCTGTAACATTAATACGACACATAGGATCGGTTATGTTATCTAACCCCCAGTTTTCTGTCCAAACGAAGGAGGGGGTGGTCACGTTCAAGTCAAGGATTAGATCGTATGCGCCCGGTGTGAGCGGCGCCGACCATGCCTTTTTAAAGAAGTACATCTCATTCCCAAAGAGATCCACACACTCACCCCAATCGACAGTCTCAAACCCACCGCTTACATCGTTCAGGGCATCTCCGTTGGTCCAGTTCTCCTGGTGCTCTACGATATAGATCCGTCCGCCCTGTCCAACTGAAAGTGCACTGAATGAACCATAGCTATAGATATCCTCAGTCGTTGCAAAATCCCATTGGTCAGTCATATCAGCGTCACACCCATAGATACTCACACCATCTGCGCTGACATAAGGGCAAGAAATTGGAATCAGAACCAGTAGCACTAAAATAATTAAAAATAGAAGTCTTTTTCTCATTTTTCGTTCCGCATATCCCCGGATTCTGAGGTTTTTGGAATTGCCTGTAGTGACTGTCCCATCACCAGCCGTAAATATAGCCCGGATCGTCGCGTCACACCATCGCCCCCCAATGCTTCTGCAAGCGTTCATCGTACCGCCCCACTATTTGCAGCCGGGCAGTCTGCTGCGGTGCGGACTGGCTGCGTAAGTGTACGTGCACGAAGAAGAGCACCGGAGGTGTAATCTGTATCGCTAACAATCGGCTGATCCTGCCTTATGCTGTTTCCGGATTTCATGAGTTAACCCCTTGCCTCGTCTTCACGGGCAGGAGGATTTCACCCACAATTCTCAGATCAACCACACCTGCCCCGGTTTGAGTACATTATGGTTCGAAACGGTAATAAAGATTTCGACTGCGGACAGGTAGCAGGGATTGCACCTGCCCGCAGCGAAACGTGATGCAAGAGCTGACAATCTCGCTCCTCCCTCAACTCCGCCGGAATTATCGCGCAGATGGCCACGCAGCCTTGTAACTATGAATACCGCGCGGTGAAGCCATAGCCTCTTCGTACCTCCCGCCACCACGGGTTTCGTCTTCGTCGGTCTCGGTGTCGTGCGCTCGCCCGGTAGCACATCTGTCGCGGCTCCCATCGCCGATGCTGCCGGTGTTTTCGCCGCAGTCACGGCAGGCACCGGGGTCCCGAACCGTCATGGAAGATATGTGTATTCGGCTGTCCGATGCTGCTTTTTAAGCTCTTCCTGAGTTAGTCCTGATCGAGGAGGTTTCGAGCATACCTACAACCGGGCGATTCTCTGTCTTCGTTATCCTTGTACCGGGTTCTTTACCAGACAAGAATCCCGCGATCACGCCCGGCTTCGCCGCACTGAATATGTATGAATCGATATCAGTATCGAGCAGTTCACGAACCTTACCAAGCATCCCGCCTGTCACATCTGTGCCCTCTGAGCCATGGATATAGGGTCGCACCGCGCCAAACGTCCCTGGCGTGATCTCCGGAACCACCTTGCCGTCTGCGATAACGCCATCAACCGCGGTCCCGAATCCGATACGCACCGCGCCAAACAGCACTGCAAGATATGGTACGATCTGGTCGCCTGATATGATTGATGCCCCAAGCGCGCTGTCCATCACCACATCACCATGCAGCACAGGCACAATGCCACGGGCAAGCATCAGCGCGATCGGAGCGGTCTGCATCTCACTGATGCGTGCGGCATCTGCCACTGTGCAGCCAAACGGATGCACGGGCGCTGCCGGAACGTTATTTTCGATCAATGCATCAACAACAAGTTCGTTTAGCAATGTTACGGATCGGTGGATCTCGATTATCCCTGAATTGGTAAATCCATCCGGAGAATCGTGTTTTTTTGCCTGCGGATGCCCGAACGAACCTGCGCCGTGAATCAGAATCAGCGGGTTGTCTGCTGACGGGTGGTATGATGCGATCTCTGCGGCGCACCTCTCGATTGCGGATGGTTTCGGTGTCGGGGTGTCGGTCTTCTCTGTGAGGACGCTACCTCCAATCTTGAGGATGGTTAGTGGCATTGGTGGCGGTATCTTGGTTGTACGGATAATTGAAGTTTTGTATGCTTGCCGGGGGGTGTGCTTGCCTGTGAGATGTTGTGATGCAACCTGATCGTCCGGATCGTTTTGGATTCTGGTGTTTGTGGTGGGTGGAGCCCAACCCCTTGATTTCAACTGGAGCCTTGAGTTCGGGTGAGGTATAGTACTTTTGACGTACACGTTTGTTACTCCGACCCCTTGGTTTCAACTGGAGATGAGGAGTTGGATGTTTGGTGACACGCTGGTATTTCGCGGTCCAGGCGATCGTGCATCTTCTACCCAAACGCAAATTTGAAGCGTTTATCAGGATCGCTAAAACTGACCTCCGCTCTGTCGAAATGTTCAGGATCGAAGTCTTCACCGACCCAGTCCAGCAGTTCTTCATCCTCCTCATTGTCCGGGTCTTCCAATGCTTCTAAGATGTCAGAATAGCCCCATAACCCGCCACAATCCTCAGGGGGACATGCCCTCTTTCCCTTGATGCATACCGGGTACACAGCACACTTTTCTCCTGGAAGTATCTTCTCCAGTCGTATCTTATGTTCCCAGTTATCACCGAAATCATATACATACTCTGCCGATCGATTCTCCATAGAAAAATATTCAGCTATCTTTCGCCTATGTGGAAGGGGTCAATAGATCGTACCCCATTTCATTTGACAAATGAAGGGTCAATACATCGTACACTCTTTTGATATGCGCTCCGTGTAACGTGTCCTTTGTGATGCGTTATGGATATTAACGAACAAGAGAGAATTGATGC
>DAOUXE010000059.1 GCA_030666765.1 Methanosarcinales archaeon | reverse complement strand
CAGCCCCCCCATCTAAACCCCAATGACCGGCGGGTCCAGCCCGAAGTTCATTACCCCCCCGGGATGCACCTCCCAAAAGCCCCCGGCTTCTCTGCCCCCAACAACAATAATGTCTGCCCGCCGATCCTTGATAAACGCTGGATCATCCGACTCGGTGACCTCGTAAGCAACCACCCGTTCGTGCATCACAGCACCCACTATTGACCGGATCTCGCTGAAGTTCGCACGAGGGTCGATTACAACCGCTGCAAGATTTACAGCGTTCTTGCCTGAAGCAACCACATCCCCGACCTCGAAGATGCGCTGTGGAAGTTCCCGGTGCTGGTTAAATGATAGTATCTCAAGCAAATTCGGAAGGATTGTCGTGCGCAGCATCGTCTGTTCTATTGTGATCGGGTGCAGGACATGTGTGGCGCTTGTGTGCGGTCTCTGCATCTTCTCGAAATGCACAGTCTCGCTTGTTAGCGTAAACGGCATAACCTCGTAAAAACCAAGACCCACCAGGATATCGCGAAGATCCGCCTTTGTGAGGGATATGGGATGCTCTTCTCCGATGGTCATCGTCTCAGGAAGCACCGACGCGATTCTTTCGTACCCATACCCAATCGCAACATCCTCGAAGATGTCATAATCATGCATGATGTCTGCACGGTACGCGGGCACACTCACCTCTATTACATCGTCTGAGTGAGAGAGTGGCACTGCCCCAAAGCGCATCTGCCTGAGGCATCGTATGATCTGGTCGCGGCTAAGATCCAGCCCAAGCAGAGCGTTTGCGCCCCCAACCGAGATCCGGCGCGCCACCGGATCGAGGTTCGGCGTCGTGCATCCGACCTTGGGCATCCGTACCTTTACAGACTCGATCTTCCCGCCGCGTTCGGCAAGTGCAGTTGTTACAATGTTTAGTGCAACGGACACGGATTTATCCGTGCCGGTAACCTCAATGAACAGATCTTCAGTCTCGTCTCTCACGCGTGTCAGTGTTCCGTTGATGATAGGCGGAAATGATAGTACAGTTCCGCATGAATCGAGAATCAGAGGATATTTATCAAATTTTTCGACGAGATGTGCGAATTTGACCCCTTTCGGATGCTTGTCCAGAATCTCATCCATCGACATCGGGACATCAAAATCGAGAGGAACAAATTCAAAGGTTGGGTCTGCTGCGATGTACTCAAACGGCGGAGTCACACGGTCAAGATCGTGCACGCCGATCGATACCTTCGAGCGGTTGCGCCCGATTCCCCAATGCAGATCCTCTTGTAGGCTCATCAGCGACTCTATGGAATAGGGGGTAAATTTTACGCCTTTTACTACCGCACAGGCAATATATGGGCGTATCTTTCCGATCTCATGGTCGGATGTGATCACAATCCCCGACTGCCCGACAACATATTCGGGAATGCCTGTTTCGATATCGAGAAACCCGCGCATAGCCCTGGCTACGCCTTCGACGCTGTAGAGGTCAGGGCGGTCAGGAAAGAACTCAATATCCACGTAATCATCATATACGCGTTCGATGTCGGCACCGATCATCGGGATGCGGCTCTGTATCGTATCCCGATCCGTCCCGATCAGGTTCTCAAGATCACTGTAATAGAGGGTGATTACTGGCATGGTAGAGACTTCTAAGCGCGGTTGTAATTAAGGATTACGAGAAGACGTGGACTCCTGTAGAGCGCGTTCATTATCCATCCCGATGGTGAGCAGTGAGAGGTATAATAATGTATATGCTAATATATTAATGAGGAGCGTGTACACGATGATCGGGCTATCGATGCCGCCGCCTTCGCTCGTCAGGTCGGGATGCAACAGTGGAGTCCAGATTTTGATCGAGAGATAACTCATCGGCACAGCCGCGAACGCAATAATTCCGAATACCGCCGATGCCCGTGCACGGCTCTCTGACCCCATCGCACGCCGTAGCAGCCCATACGCTGCATACAGCAGAAACAAGATGAGTTGGAAGGTAAGACGCGGAGTCCATTCCCAGTAGATGCCGTTCCATGCGCTACTTGCCCAGATCATCCCGCTTAGAAGATTGAGAGCGCAGAAAACAGTGCCAATCTCAGCAGACGACGCCGCAAAAACATCCCATTTCATCGCAGAAGTCTGGAGATACCTGATGCTTGATACGAACACCAGAAAGAACGCCAGATATGAGACCCATGCGAGCGGGACGTGGAAATAGAATATCCTGTAGCTCTGTACCTGATTGTGCCATTCATCAGCACCCAATAGCAGTGGACGAACGCCTGGGTTGATCGCCGGGCTCGTGAAGGCCATATAGGTCGCCGTGATCAAGACTACAGCAGTTATTAGGTGTAGTATCGTGCGTTTATTCATATTTACAGGTAAGCCATCCATTCAGCCATCGAGTATTCAAATCCTTCCATCAACTCGAAATTGACCTCCCCCAGCGGCAGGGATTTCTTCTTACACAATCTCGCAGTTCCACATTTCTTGTAGCATGACCTGCATGGTTCCATAAAAGTTGATGAGGCACCTGATATATTAAACGCTTGGGTGAGGTAGCGCGTCGTGAACGCCCGCCGCGATAACAATATTTATATACTGCCATACAACAATAACAATTGCCATAGACGATATTGATCGGTCACAGATCTACTTCGTATGTGGTGTGCAGGTTCACGTTTCAGGCATATCCAAACTTCATCCCGATCACCTATCTACAGTGTGGGCGCGAGAATGTCCGCGCGGACCTGAAATAGAACTATGAACTCATGCAGGTGGCTTTGCAACCAGATGTACATCCCCTGTTCCAAGATTGATCGGCTGCCCGACGATTACGTTCTCGGTGACGCCGCTTAACTCATCGATGTCACCACGTATGCCAGCATCGATCAAGTGATTCACAGTCACCTCGAATGCAGCCCGAGCAAGGATGCTTGCCTTCTCGCCTGATAGTCCATGCCTTCCGATCTGCTTGACCTCTCCGTCGCAGGTCATCATGTCTGCTGCAAGCATGATATGTTTTGTATCCACGTTTAACCCCTGTTCGCGCAGGGTCTCCATAATCTCCTTTATAATTGAGTTTCTAGCAGCTTCGATCCCAAAGACCTCACACATCTCGCCTGGGTGGTTGGAGGTTGTTCGGGTAGGATCGACACCTTCGATCTCGAAAACCTCATGAAGTGCCGTGCCTTCTGTATAGAGTACGTATTCAGGACCTTCCTTCTGTATGACTACCCTTGGGATTGCCTCGATGCCTTTGATCAATATTTTCTTAAGATTCCTGCTAAGCTGTACCAGGGAACCAAGATTGGATTCCTTCGGACTGAGCTTGAGCGTGTGTCCTTCCACCTCAACCGGGATCTTTAGTTTGACTTCGAGTTTTTCGATGATATCAGATAGTGTCAGGTCTCGTTCGTACAGGGTATCTTCATCCATTTCGATTAAGATCTGTAAATTTGCACGGTCTGTAATAATTCCACCCAGATCAGGGATTGTCGTCTTCTGGATCTCCCATGCGACATCTTGAGCTTTCTTCTTGCTTACACCGTCTTTCAGGTACACAGTCATCACCGGTGTGCTCGGGTTCTTTCGCGCATCAAGAATCTCGATCAATCTCGGTAGCCCGAGCGTTACGTTGATCTCAGCGACACCGGCATAATGGAAAGTACGCATCGTCATCTGTGTGCCAGGTTCGCCTATCGACTGCGCGGCGACCACACCGACAGGATCACACGGCTCGATGCAAGCACCCGCATACCCACCCATAATATGGTCGATTATCTCATCCAGTTGTTTCCTGGTCGGTTTGACTTCCAGGAGTTCCTCTCGCAAGGTATCTCTGATCTTCGGTGGCAATGAGAGCACACTTATACTCTTCTCGATACTATCTGCTGTTACAGTCATTCTGGTGCCTCCATCACGTCTTTTACAATTCGCTGTATATGGATACGATCGAAGCCGCGTGACGGGTCGACTCCATCCTCGCCGTATTTCGCCTGTACAACCACGCCACGGGTGTCCCGTACCGTACCGTCGTGCTGCGCCTCCAGATCCTGAAGCGCATTCACCATCCTCCGCTGGAGATACCCTGACTGGGACGTTCTGACAGCAGTGTCCACGAGACCCTCCCTGCCGCCGATGGCATGAAAGAAGTACTCGACCGGAGAGAGTCCACTCTTATACGATGCCTGCACAAATCCGTGTGCCTCTGCGCCGCGATCTCCTTTCTTGAAATGGGGAAGCGTTCTACCGGAGTACCCGCGCTGGATGCGGGCACCCCGCACCGCCTGCTGTCCGACACACGCAGCCATCTGTGCAAGATTCAGCATCGAGCCCCTGGCTCCTGAAACCGCCATCGCAACTGCTGAGTTGTCGATACCAAGATGCAGTCCTGCCTTGTCGCCAGCCTCGTCACGAACCTTTCCGAGAATCTGCATGATCCGAAGCTCAAGCGTCTCTTCAGTGGATCGTCCCGGAAGTGTGTCAAGCTCGTTATGTTCATACTTGTCGATCAGACTTGCGATGCTCTCCTTTCCATACATTGCGTCCTTATTGATCTCCTGTATCTGTTTGACCGCTTCTTTCGGGATATCTTCATCATCGATTCCGAAACTGAATCCATGGTACATGATGCCCCGGATCGCAAGGTTAGTCATATTATCGATAAATGCTGCCCCGGCAGCAGGTCCGAACTCCCGGATAACCTTGTTTACGATCTTTCCCTTAAACGCACCGATCGATTTCTCATCGACGGTCCCACAGAGCAGTTTTCCATTCTTTATGACAACATAAGCATCGTTCGGGCAGTTCTCCTTCTTGCACCCGTCCGCACATTCCTCGCATATCTCTGCCTCATATTCAAGGTTTAACCCCTCCGGTAGAATCTGGCTGAATATCTGCTTTCCGGTCCAATATGAGATACCATCTTTTATATGATCGGGCGGCGGCAGGTCGCGCACCCCCGATTTCCGCAGGATCTCAAGTGCACTGTTCTTATCAATCGCCTTCTCACGCGTCAGTAGGAACATGCCTGTTATGTGATCGTGTATTCCACCGATAATCGGACCGCCGAATCTTGGCGAGAGGATGTTCTCCTGAACCCGCATCAGTATCGCCGCCTCTGCCCGTGCCTCTTCGTTCTGTTGTACGTGGAGATTCATCTCATCGCCATCGAAATCAGCGTTGTATGGCGGACAGACTGCGGGATTTAACCGAAACGTCTTTCCGGGCATGACCTTGACCCCATGCGCCATGATACTCATCTTGTGAAGCGACGGCTGCCTGTTGAAGAGTACGATGTCGCCATCCTTGAGGTGCCGATCCACGAACCATCCGTATTCGAGCATATCTGCGATCTCCTCGCAAGTTATATCACTGATTCTCAGTCTGTGTCCATCTGTCCGGACCACGTAGTTCGCGCCTGGGTGATTGCGTGGACCGCGGCGCACATACTCCCGAAGTTCCTCGATGTTTCTCGGCACAACCTTAAACGTGAGCGTCAGTTCTCTTGCAATCACCTCGGGAATGCCGACCTCGTTGATCGACAGGTTGGGATCCGGCGAGATAACAGTCCTGCCGCTGAAGTTGACCCGCTTACCAGAGAGACTGCCCCTGAACCGTCCTTCCTTCCCTTTCAGACGCTGAGACAGGGTCTTCAAAGGTCTTCCGCTCCGGTGCCTTGCCGGAGGTATCCCTGAGACACTGTTGTCTATAAAAGTTGTTACATGGTACTGCAAGAGTTCCCAGAGATCCTCGATGATCAACTGCGGCGCGCCCGCTTCCTTATTCTCCTGGAACCTCTGGTTTATCCTAATAATATCAACAAGTTTGTGTGTCAGATCGTCCTCGCTTCGCTGCCCGGTCTGGAGCGTGATCGATGGGCGCACCGTTACAGGTGGCACAGGCAGTACTGTCAGGATCATCCATTCGGGGCGCGCGTTGTTTGGATCCATGCCAAAGACCGGGAGATCTTCATCAGGTATGTGCTCGAACCAGTTCCTGATATCACTTGGAAGCATTTTGTCCCCGTCCTCGGAGTATGTGGTCGGTTTTTCGTACGTGATCTTCAGTTGGTGCTCGCCGCAGTACGGGCACACTTCGATCTTGCTTGCCTCGGAAAAGACGTGTTCAACTACCGAATCGATGGTCTGCCCCTGACTCCTCCGAGCCGAGATATGCTCGATGTACTCTTTTTTCTGCCCCGCGTCCAGAAGCAGCCGACTGCAACTTCTGCACGTACTCCGGAGCAGATTCCGTATCTGCTTGGCAAACCCGACGTGCACACAGGGTGCCACCAGTTCTATGTGCCCAAAATGACCCGGGCACTCCCCAGCCCTCCCGTTACATGTCTTGCATCGCAATCCCGGATCGATGACACCGAGTCTGGGATCCATGAGCCCCATATCAATTGGAAAACCATCTTCATCATAAGTATCTGCCGTGATAATTCTGGTGACGCTCATGTTCCGGTATTCCAGCGGTGAGATTAAGCCAAATTTTATCTTTGAGATTCTCTTTGGAGCACTGATCTGTTTCATTGTATACTAGTCTCTAAGGTCTGTGGGATAAAGGTTTTGATTCGTAAGGGATTGTTGTACCTTCTGGTGCGGACACCTGACTCACAGAGACGGGATTTTGTAGGAGCGGCGCACCCCGAATACCCCGGCATGTGTGTTGTTAAGCACCCATGAGATCCACCTGTGCGCTTAGCATCTCCCTATTTAGGGAACTCACAACTAATAACCTACCATCCCCCGTTTTACACAGTAGCCTCTTGATCGATAATAGCTGATAGAATTATGTGTATCCACAAAAGCATTCTTCAGCAGCAAGATACACAAATGCGTTT
>DAOUXE010000033.1 GCA_030666765.1 Methanosarcinales archaeon | reverse complement strand
TCGCTTCCAGCTTCCGCATGTAAAAACGCTGGTTTCTTCAGAAGAACAGTCTCATAAGTCTCCGGATCCAGCACCTGAACCGTATCCTTCTCGATCGCGACCAGAACCGCGGTCACCGCATCCTTCCTGCTGCCAAGCCTCACGGCAGGCACGCCAGCATCAAACGATGCCTTTGATCCATCAGAGAGATCGGTGCCGTGAATCTGCCTGTCCTGATGCGTAACCTCGATCACACTGCCCTCTATGGACGCGACATCGCCACGTACGAACTCAGGAAGCCGCACCGCGCAGGTAATCCGATACAGATCCTCGCCGTCCTTTTTTCCGACGAGTGATGACGATATGGCGGACGTCCCGCTGAGTTCCTTGAGGATCGCGTTTCCCACCTGCTTACATGCGCTGATCGACCCGATGTAGAGGTCGACCCCCTCTTTCAGTTCCTCGATCTTGGAAATGAATGCAAACCGGTCTCCTTTCGACGTGAGCTTATTTAACCGGTGGTCTGCCAGTTGGATGCATCGTTCGATCTCTTCCTCGGTGATGTGGCGGTGATCTGCCCGCAACTGGACGATTCCGGCATAGTAACCCCCTGCAATCCTGCTGCAGGCATCACAGGTCTCTCTCTTGATCCGTATCTCGGTATCTGCGGTTGCTGAGATGCTAAGATCACTTAGAACCGCGCTTGCCGAGATATGTATCAGGTATCTCGACGGATCGAGCTCTTCTTCATAGAAATCGAGTTTTAGGTCCTTTGCGTCAGGGTGCAGCTTTACCGATCTTGATATTTCAGAGAGGAACATCTCTTTCATGCTCGCAGCTTCGATCCACTTTCCCGCGGTGTGATATGCGCCGCAGACCGGGCAGATGCGGATCTTTATGACGGGCGGGCACTCGATTATGGTTACGCTTTTACAGAAGCAGTCTCTGCACCGGTTGTTGTAGAACTCACTGGTTTCTCTGCCGCATTCGGGGCAGAAGAGTGTGCGCGGGTGGGGGTGGGTGGCGTGGGTGGGGGTTTTGGGCATTGGGGTTCTCCTGTTGGTTGATCTTGGCTTTAATTGCGCCTGACCACATCCGTATACTCGCTCATCAGCAGCTCAACCAAATCTTTTCTATCGTTTGATATGGGTTTTTCGATTCTGCGCTCGATAAAATCTCTGGAAAGTTCTACAAACGCCGATGTTGTTTGATAAACTCTTCCAGCCTCATTTTTCGAAAACTCCCTTACATAAACATCCCCCCTTACACTCACTGAATATCTGGTTGGGATATAATACCATTCAATCTCCGAGACATCCGGAAGAAGCGCCTGAAACTGTTCCTCAAATTCTCCAAAGTTTTCGGTTTCATCACGAAATATGTCTGCTATCCGGTGATCTTTGGATATCAGAATCCCAGAGAGCGCAAGCACGGATTTCATGCATTTCTCGATCCCTTGCTGGCAGTGAAAAAGGCAACCAGCGTACATCTCGAATTCAAGCGCATTTTTTGCCATCATCAGGTCCCCATAAGCATCCTTCAGATATGCAAGAGACCTTGCCTCCCATCTATGCTGAAACTCTCCACCCAATTCTGACACCTCCTGTAATAATAGGTGATATATTATATCGCTCGAATGTGGTCTTATCAAGAACATCCTTTCCGTAGATCACTTTTCCATCCGCTATGACGTCAAGGTAAAACGGACTTGTGAAATCCGTAAGCGCTTTTTCTTCTGCGAATATTGGATCTATCGGGATGCCAAGCATCTGATATCCGTTTTTCTTTATCTGTTTCCAGTATTCTTTGCATACAGGTTCGTTGTACTCTTTTACTATAATCAGGAGGTCGATATCGCTCTCTTTTCTGAGATGTCCCTTTGCTGCACTGCCGAAGAGGATTATCGAGATTATATCCTGCTTTACGGTGGTTTTTATGATTTCGATCAGGGTCTGGATTTGGGGGTGCATGGTGGGGGCGTTGGTTATTTTTGCTTTAAAAATCTCTTGCCGATTTCACTCTGGTCGTCAGATCGTATCTTGCTTTCTCTACATATTGAGGACTTAATCGTCTGATGAACGGTGTTTTTTCGAACAATCTTCTCTCTTCAAACCATTGTACACTTCTCACCATCATTCTCACCTGTAAACCCGTTCATAGAAATATTCCAGCCCTTTTATGACGTATCTGTATTCTGCCACGTCTTCATAAAAAGCCCTGTTATCCATCCCGATATCTTTGATCGACTTGACTTTGAAAGGGTTTAGACGGATGCCGTACTTATGTGTCAGTGACCTGGCGGCGGTATCAATCTCAATATCAGCATCTGCCGCGTAGAGTACATCCACATCACTCTCATCCGAAGCGTTGCCTTTTGCATAGCTTCCGAAGAGGACCGCGCATCTGATGCCGTCATTTGCAGAAAATTCTTTCAGAAGCTTCCACATATTTCTGTTAGACTTTGCGAATTCGGATCGTCTTTTAATAGAATGGCAAAAGAAACCCAGTAGTGCCAGATCGCTCTCCGGAACCAGTGAAAAAGTTAAGATTCTACCAACTTTATTTCTCATAACTGCGCCATATTCACTTAATTTTTTGAGGGTGGAGTATACGCGCTCATAAGAGTAGTCACTCCTCTGTTCCAGTTCTTTGATCGTAATATCTTTTGTTGCGGGGAAAAATCCTGCTAATACTCTCAATTCTGCTCCATTCATCGCTTACTCATTTATTGATTTTTCAATAGATTAATGCTTTCCCACTTTTCGATTGCCCGCCACGTCTCCTTGCGCCCACTCTTCCCCTGCCCGCAGTCAATAAACACCCACCTGACACCGCAAAGAAGAGACATCCTCCACCCCACCACCACGCCAAACTCACTGCGCGGCATAAACAGGTCGTTCTTCCACATCCACCACCAGCGCGCTGCCAAGTTCGAACTGTATGATGCGCTGCACCCTGCCGCTGCACTCTGCGACCAGCTGGAGACGCGCCATCATCGCTTCCCGCTCTTCATAGAATAAGTTACTACTCTGAACCACCCGGTGTATGCTGATGTCACGCCGCTGCAACCGCGCAACAAGCCCGGTTGTGCCTGCTGTGATATCATTTGGGCTGGTCGATGATAAGAACACGGGATCGCCAACATCGATGTGCAGTACTCCCGCGAAGTTGTGCGGGCTCCTGATCTCGATGGTCCGTAGCAAGCGGTTCTTCAAGTCGCCCATCACGTGATTTGACATCCCGGTCAGTGCAATACATCGCATCATGATCACCCGTACATCGGAAAAGGTTTTGGCGGCTCGTCCTGTTCAACAGTCTCTCGCACGGTCTCTGCAAGTTTCTGCATCTCAAGTTCGATCTGCTCTGCCTGTTTGATCAGCTTTTCGGTATCGATCGAGAGGTCGTACAGATTATTCAGAACCTTGAGCACAGCAGCGGCAGCAATCGGGTTCGGGTTTGGGTCCGAGGTGCTCCCGAGCAGACTGATCGCAGGGAGCTTGCGCGTAAAGCACTCGGTCATGATACTGCCTGCGATTCCTGAGATCGACCCCATCTGGAAGATCTCGACCTCGTCCCTGATGCCCTCAAGTCCTTCCTTGGTTGTTGCTGCGCCAAATACGATAGGATCCGCGCCTACGACCGGCATTCCCGCAATCGATACGATTTGACGAGCATTAACAGACGTTGCCCAGTCGACAAGTGATTTACTGACGATATAAGCAATATTGGGGTGAATCGGGATATCCGAAACCACCACGATCATCTCCTTCCCCATGCTTTCGTATCCCCGCACAGGCATGCTCACCCGCCCCTCGAGCAGCATCGCAACCGGCGGGAAATGTTTCGAGTTGATCGCACCCAGATACTTCATGTTCAGTTCGTCGATGATCTGTTGGCTCGCAATGTTTCCTACAAGCCCGACCCCGGGGAATCCTTCAACGACCACGGGATTCTCTGACCTTGGCTTATCTACAATCACGCACACCTCAGAATCCTCTGCCATAGGAGCAATAGCGGCATACTGGTAGATAAATATTTCTAAAGCGCGGGTCACTTTTATATGGCATAACACCAAAGAGTCGATCCGAAAACTATTTGACCGGTCGGCAGCAGTGACCGGAACAACGCCAGGGTGGCGGAGCGGCTAACGCGATCGCCTGCAGAGCGATTCTATTCCGGTTCGAATCCGGACCCTGGCTTATCGCAATGTTTAACAGCGCAATTTTTAAGAAACTGGAAAAAAACGATTTCCGCACCCTCATCGGCATAGAGATCGGCATGAGGCAGCACCGGTGGGTTCCAGCAGAGATGTTACCTTCTTTCTCAAAGCTGTTTACCGAGGAGGTCCGGTATCGCATCAACCGGCTCCTCGGATTTAATCTCGTCAAGAAATCCATGGTACCTTATGATGGCTACAGGATCCACTTCGACGGATATGATGCGCTTGCGGTAGGCGCGCTGACGCTTCGGGGCTTGTCAGCGATTGGGGATACCATAGGGGTTGGCAAGGAGTCGGTTGTGTACGAAGGGATGTACGGTGGCGAGCCTGTTATCCTGAAGTTCCACCGCGCCGGATACACAAGTTTCAAGCAGGTGGCACGTCAGCGCGACACCGGTGACCGGAATCACTGGATATTTATCGCAAGACGCGCGGCGAAGCGTGAATACGAGGCCCTCGACATCCTTGCTGAGCTTTCCGGTGATGGTGCTGTCAGCGTGCCAAGGGCGGTCGATCACAACCGGCATCTGATTGCCATGAGCATCGCACCCGGAAGCGAGCTATCAAAGACGAAGATCAACGATCCTGATTGGTTCCTGGATAGGATCCTGGAGCAGATCAAGAAAACGTACGCTGCAGGATTTATCCATTCCGACCTGAGCGAGTACAACGTCTTTGTCAGCCCTGATGGCGTCACGCTCATCGATTGGCCTGGATACGTGACCGCGACGCACCCGCAGGCAGAGTTTTTGCTTGAGAGGGATATTAAAAATATATTAGCATTTTTTAACCGGAAGTACGGTGTAACGCGGGACTGCGAAGAAGTGGTTGAGTATGTGCGTGTGTGAACTATTTTGCCGATTTTGGGAAGGAAACTTGATGTGGTGGAACACCCCTCATTTGCTTGATTTATCCTGACTTTCGGCGAACTGAAATAGTCTGTCCTTTTATTGTCACGGAACACGCGCAGAATTACTAATGATAACGACGCGATTGAAGAATGGACATTTGAGAAGGATGAAACGTGTCGTACCCGCACGACACCTTTTGGGATATGATTTACGTTTCACCGAAAATCAAGATTTATCGTGGGATATATGTATCACGGGAACTACAAAATAGCCCAAAAAAGTTTGGTTCACACCTCGCAGATCCGTCCCATTACGATCTCGGCAGACCAAGCCCAAACTCATTGTGTAGTGCACACACAGCCTCTTCCGCCTCATCACTTCGCACCACAAACGAGATGTTATGCTCTGAAGATCCCTGACTGATCATGATTACATTGATGCCTGCGCTCCCCATCGCTGTGAATACGCGTGCTGCAATGCCTGGAATGCCGACCATACCTGCCCCTACCACCGCGACTGCGCTGACGTCCGGGTTCATTGTCAGCTCGCGTATCACCCCGTTTCTAAACTCTGACCTGATGGCATCAGCAGCGATGTTTAGGTGCGACCCCTCGACAACGATCGAGATGTTCGCCTCGGATGATCCCTGACTTATCATAGTAATGTTCACGCCCGCCTCTGCAAGTGCGCCAAATACGCGTGCTGCAACCCCGATAGTGCCGACCATACCGGCTCCCGAGATGTTTATCAGCGCGATGTTTTCGATTACAGTGACTGCTTTCACGACCTCTTTGCCCTGCTCCTGATCCCGCACCACAAGCGTGCCTGTAAAATCCGGATCGAAGGTGTTTAGCACACGCACAGGGAGATCGTTTCTGATCGCGGGTTCGATCGCACGTGGATGAAGCACCTTTGCGCCAAAGTATGATAGTTCCATCACCTCGATGTATGAGATCAGCGGGATGTTGCGCGCGTCTGACACGATATCAGGGTCCGCGGTCATAATCCCTGACACCTCCTTCCAGAACCATATCTCGTCTGCATCGATAGCGTCACCTATCAGCGATGCCGAGAAATCGGATCCACCGCGTCCGAGCGTTGTCGGGATGCCTGACGCGTCTTCTGCTATGAAACCGGTGACCACTGGCACGCACTCGCGGATCAGCGGGAGCAAGCTCTCTCGTATCTGCTCATTGGTGCCTTCAAGCGGTTTTGCTTCGCCGTATTCGCTGTTGGTTATGATCCCTGCCTCTCTGCCTGTAAGATGCGTTGAAGTGATTCCGATTGAGCAAATCGCTCCTGATAAGATCGGTGCTGATAGCAGTTCCCCATAAGACGTGATGTAATCGCGGGATCGGGGGGTTAACTCCCCTAGATAGCATATCCCGGTCAAAGCCCGATCCAATTTACATATCCTGCTGTCCAGTTCGCCCAGTACCTGGTTGAGAGCGATCTCGTCGTTGATTGCAATATTTGCTGCCCTGTAATGGATGCCTCGCAGATGCTCGACCAGTTCACGAACCGACTCAAGGTCTCCCGTGTCCGCTAGCATATCTGCCTGTTCCAGCAGATGATCTGTAACATTCTTAAGTGCAGAGGTTACAACGACCAGTTCGTGGTCACAATAGCGGTTTATCAACTCCGCGACCCATTTTATCTTCTCACCGTCTGCGATCGATGCGCCTCCGAATTTCATGACCAGCCGCATAATTTATTATGATGGGTGCGCTCACTTGAAAAAGATAGTGGTTTTATATCTTGGGGGACATTTCATTCACCATGCTTTTTAATGACCTGTTTGGAATCGCTGATGGGCCTGTGCAGCTCATAGAGCGGAGTTTCAGCGACCAGAAGACCTGCAAACTGACCAGACATTATCTCACGGAGATCGTCCGGTCAGGGATACCATTTGGTGAAGTGATCCGGATAACAGGATCGGACGGTCCGGATGAACTGCTCGGGATTGCTATTCTTACAAATTCGGAGGGTCAGGACTTCCGGATGATATTTGTAAACACAGTATGCAAAGATCCGGGTTTCGCGGATATGGTCGCCGGGTTGTGTGAAAACGCCGAAAACGTACGCACCGTGAAGACGACAGATTCACAGTTCATGAACGCGATCATCGAGTATTATTCAATCATGCTCGTGAACCGGATGCTATGCGACCGGTGCATATCTACAAAAAAATCGTTTTCAGAGATATTTTCAGAATCGCGTGTAGATAGACTAACGGAACTCTTAGAGACGATCGAACAGTCCGAAAACACTGGTTTCGCAGGGATGGATATGCTTGAGATCTGCTGTGGCAACGGGATGGCAACGATTGCACTCTCTGAAATGGGCTGCGATCCGTTCTGCATGGATTCTGACCAATGCGCGATATGCGAAGGGGTTGAACACGGCGTGCTTGCCCCGCATCGGTCATTGGTTCTGGACGCAACAGAACTTTCTGCTTTCTTTGATGCGGAATCCTTCGACTGTGTCATTGGATTCATGCTCGGCGCGATCTATCCGTTCAATAAAGATCTCTGGGCGCGCATCATGTCAGAATCTTCTGTTTTGCTGCGTGAAAATGGACTTCTTGTCTTTACGGTCCATAAGGAGAAGGAGATTATTATCTTAAAAGAGGTTATGGATGCTATCGGGATGGAGGGGGAGATTATCGACAATCGAGACGATGCAGGGGTGTATGATCAGTGGGTGTATCTCGGACGGAAAGGGAGCTGTGGGGTGAGGGATCAGGTGTCGATCATTCGGAAGCGTGCTTAGGTTTGGGGATATGTTGAACCAATAACTTTACAACAGGACGTCTCGATAAATGATAATCATGAAGTTGAAATCCATAATGCTCGCAGTACTGTTGCTTGCTGTGCTGTTTTCCGGGTGCATTGGGGATAAGGACAAGGTTGTACCGACTCCAACTCCGACACCACTGCCGACACCGGAACCAACTCCAACTCCGACACCACTGCCGACACCGGAACCAACTCCGACTGTGGCACCAACGCCGACACCGACTCCGACCGAGGACGAAACGCAAGGAGATGTGAAGCCAATATACCTCATGGAGTATGCAATGGCTCCGAAGACTCCAACGATCCATGTAGGTGATAAACTGAGATGGTTCAATCTTCAGGAAAATCCAATCGACCACTTTGTACTGGCAAGTGAGGATGGGCTCTGGGAGAATCATACGATCATTTATGGCAAGAAGTTCGAGTACACATTCAACGAATCTGGCAACTACACGTATTACTGTCTGAAACATGGGAATGCGATGCGCGGAACCGTGACCGT
>DAOUXE010000104.1 GCA_030666765.1 Methanosarcinales archaeon | reverse complement strand
TTGCATAATGCAAAAGTAACGCTCAAACGGTGGCTCAAGAGAGGATACGGAAGCGATAAGGTGAAAAAGCTCATCGGCAAGATAGAGAATGGCTTTGATTACTGGTTCACGTCTGTCACTCACCCCGGCGTGGAGTCGACCAACAACAGAGCAAAGGGCTCAAATCGTTGGGCATGTCGGGAAGCGTTGGATCGTGGGAACACTGCGTAATAGAAAAGGGACGTCAATTCACGAGCGAATCATGACGGTGCTGGAAACATGGGCGCAGCAGGGACTCGGGCAGTCTCCGGATGATGAGGGCGAGGCTGAGCGGCTAAACACGTACATAAAAACAACATCCCCGAATCTCTCCGGGGATCGCCTCTCGAAAGTCTTTAATTGAAACCGTACTCGATCGAAAGATCTCCCTGCTCGCTTGGAGGCACGGGTCTCGAGACGAGAACGTATTCTGCTTTGTCTGACAGGTACTCCATGATCGACCTCGACCGGTCCGGGTCGAAGGTGTTCATATTGTCATCGATCACGAAGAACGGAAATACGGGAATATAATTCTCCTTCGCAGATATCTGGAAGACAAGACCGAGCGTCAACTGTTCCGCTTTACTGAGACTTGAGAGTGACTGCTTCTTTCCGCTTGCATGTTCCACGACCGCATCGAGCGATGTCAGCCTGCCACGCAGAATCTCCTTTGTGATCTTGATGTCGCGGAAGGTTGTGAATCCCATCTCCTTGTAGATGTCATTGATGTTTCTATTGAAGAGATCCACTGCTCCGAACACCTCATGCTCCCACTCATCCTTCAGTTCCTCGATCTTCAACCGTAGATCATCGAGCCCCAACCGCTTCTTGTTTGCGTAGTCCTCAAGCGACTCGCCGATCATATAGTCCGGTATCTCGCGAGTGAGCCGATCCATCTCATCCTGGTTGTTCCGGATCTCGTTTTCGTAACCTCCGATCTTTTCACGCACCTTGTTGAGTTGGTCCCTGCTCTCGGTGCGCACCGTCTTTGCAGCATCAGCATAGTGCTGTTCGAGAACTCCGAGTTCGTGCCTCTTACTGGCGATCTCATCGCCGACGCCATCACGTAGATTTTTCCGGTCATCCAGTTCCCTGAGAAGGTCATTGGAATCACGTTTAGCTTTATCGCGGTCCCGCCTCTTCGCATTGATTCCTTCGATCCGGTCATTGAGTTCCCTGATGTCCACCTTTATGACTTTCATCTCCTCCTCTTCACCGCGCATCGCCTTTGCAAAGTCTGTAGCGCAATCTTTCAGTTCCTTGCGCCTATCATCAAGCGTGTTACGAACTGCGCTACCGCGGCATACCGGACACTCACCAGGTTCGCCGAGCAATGTGCTGGCTTTGTGGAGGAGTGGTTCATCCTTCACACTCTCAGGTAGTGGTGCCCGTTCGGAATCACTGAATACCTTGTAGGCTTTATCAACCACACCCTGCAGGTCATCGAGCATATCCTTCACACTTTTCAGGTCTTTTCTCTTCCGTTCATGCTTGTGGAGCTTTTCACTGAACTCTTCTACACTTTCGGATTCGGATTTCTGTTCAAAATCGGTTATATCATCATCGAGTCGCTCATATTGCGAACGAGCCTTCTCATATTGGTCCTGATACCGCTTCACCTCGCCTTCCCTGCTTCTGATCCGTTCCTCGAGGTCAAGAATCTCCTGCTTCTTAGCAGCGATGTCTTCACCAACTTTCGTGAGATCCCTGGTACCGGTCTCTTTCTCGATCTCTCCTTCCAGTTCCTGCACATCTCCTTGCAGTTTCTGGATCTCGCCCCGCATCGTCCCGACCTCTGCATCGAGTTTCTGGGCTGTGGTGAGATTTTCGATGTACTCCTCAAGTTCTCTCTTCTTCTCTTCTAACTGGGATTCATTCCTGCGGATATCGGACTCTTTTTCCTCAGCCCCACTGATACTGTTGACAAACCTGAGCACATCGAATGCGTTCTGGTCGATCTCAAGAACTACCCTGCTCTTTGGCGTGAAGAATGCAATCTTCTCTGCATTCCTCCAGTCTTTACCCATCTCATCGAAGAAGGTGTGATCGTTAGGATCTGCTTGCACTGCATCATTTACGCGCCTGAGATGGCGGACATACTCATCGCCAAGTTTGACGTAACCTGCATCGTTATCATCGTTTAAGGTATCCCGAAACACATCTTCGTTATCGCTGGCAAGACACTGTATCCCCCGCAGCAAACTTGATTTTCCCTTGGCATTCGGCGCAGTGATGCGGTTGATTCCTTTTTTAAGTTCAAATTCATGGATTCCTGTAAATCCACCAATGTTTTGTAGTTCCAGTTTCATTATATCTCCTTATGTAATTATTTCTCATAAAGGTCGCGTTCGGCACGCTTCACATGTTCTTCAAAACTCTTCTTCTTCATCCGTTCGGTGAGCGACACTCCAGGTTTATTTCCTATCTCAAAGATCGTGTCAATTCGATGCAGAAGACCAGACGAAAGCGGTATTTTTCTACCATCCTTCGTGTATATCAATGCCCCACTGTCGGAATGCACTTTGTCGGTATATTCTGCAAAGAACATGTCCACTTCTGCCCCTTTGTCAGACACGAAGAATCCTTTGCACTTATCCTTCTCAAACTTATACACAAACTCACGGTATCCGGACCATTTGAGCTCGGACCGCTTTAGAACAGCATTCCACCGCTTGTCTGACAACCCCTCCGCGCTCGTTGTGAGATCGCCTGACCCAACCTCTGCACCATACAGTTCATCTATCACTCGCCTCCGGAATGTGTACCGGATCACATTCTTGATCTTCTCATTAAGCTCATTATCGCTGAGACGGTTCATATCTTCATAGATAGAACTACCATCAACCACATCAGTGAGCAGGATAAAAGCCAGCGTGCTCTGGTATCCTGTGTCATCCTCGATAGTGGTACTTGTTATGTCAGAAGACGTTTTTTTCTCCATATAATCACCAAAAGCATAGTTTATTTGTAGTATACATATTTCAACCTTTCGGAGTGGTCACCGCTTCCGAACAACTCACGACAGCGAAAAAGATCGAGACTATATTGGCTGAACCTCTGCCAATCCCTAAGAAGACTCATGGGTCACTATGTGGAAAGTTATAAGTAATCCCCGACCACTCAGATAACACACAAACCGAAAGGAGGCAAAATCATGTGCAGTGTTGGCGATGTTACCAATGTTGATGTGAGCAGGCTTACTCCGAATGAGTATGAATGCCTGGATTGTAACAACAAATTCAAAGGACTCGGAAGACGCGTGACGTGCCCTTCATGTAAATCGAGCAATGTCAAAAAGCTCAACTGAGCCCGACAATGACAGGACAGTCGCGATCGATTTCGATGAGATTCTCTATCTCTGCGGCAGGGACGGCGTGATCGGCATCGTGAAAGCGGGTGCTGGTCAGTGGTTCATCGAGACCGAGGATGATGAGATCGCGTTGTTCACAGAAGAGGACGATCTCTTCGTTGTATCCGGATTTAGCAGGGACGAGCGGATGATTGAAGGGATCAGATGCATGTTGTATCTCGTAAGGGAGATCGGCTCTCCGTTAATTGTCCTCCCAAAGAATCACCCTGCATCCGGCAGGTTGAGGATGGTTGTGTCGGCGGGACCGGAGACCACTATCGAGTGCGGCATCACGCCCGGGACGCACCCGGAGCAGGATGTGTTGTGCGGAATGGAAGAGTTTGATAGGATGCGGATCACCGGAGTAAAGGCTGGTGTGCAACTGCAGAACATTGACCTCAGTAAGATTGATATGCGAAAATCGAGGATGTAGAACTATGGATGCAGATGGTACGAACGGAGATAGTACAAACGGCGACGGCATCACAGTCGGCGACACGGTCCGATATGTTGGTACCGGCTCGGTCGGCAAGGTAAAACGGATCCAGGAGCGAGATTGCGAACTGTGGGCACGCGTCGATCGCACCGGTCTCTGGTACAAAGCAAGCGCACTCGAAGTTCTTGGAGAAGAGTTCAAAGAGACGGAATGGGACAAGGAACTGACACTCGAGGAACTGAAGAGAGTGGAAGCACGCAAAATGGATAGTATCAGCAATGTTCAGCAGATACTGGAAGTGGAACTGTGCGAGACCGGTGGATGAAACCGGATATCGGCGTCGTTATCCACGGCCCTGAGGTTATCGACTCTGGCGGTGCGCGCCATGTACTGGATGTGCTACAAGAGCACTACACAGTCACAGCGATGCTTGGCGGGACGATGGGGCGCACCGCTGTCCTCGACGCAAGGTTAGAGGACGAAATCGACATCAGCGGGAGAATGGCTCTTTCCGATACGATTGATCTTCTGTCGTGGACCGATGCCGTTATACTGTTGAGTAGCGGGAAATCCATCGATAGCGGGATTGCATTCGGGAGGATTGCTGTATCGCGCGCAAAAAAGATTCCGGTGATCCAGATAGAATATCAAACGAGGAACAGCGCGGTTATCCCGTGGAATGGCGCGACAGAGTGGGCGGAAGCGATTGCCGGAATCATGGATTTCCCGATCCGAACGCCGCCGCCAGCACAGAATGTCCGGCTGGTGTACACCGCGGACGGGCTTACGCACCGGCGCATCCACAATGTCATGCCTGGTGAGACCATCCGGATAAACGGGATCGTTGTTGGAACCGCGGTATCAGGGGATGTTGAGATCGTTGTAGACGATTTCCGGGTCGTTACTATCACAGGCACAATGATAAAGGAGCATGGTATAGAAAAACTCAGAAAAGTCGATCTTAAAAGCGCGCTTGTGAGAACCGGATCTATCAGGCGGACACAACATGAGGCGAGGGTTGGCAGGGTGGACGCGAAAGAGAAGATTGGCGATCTACGGGTTGTGCTGATCGATCACGACGCCGAATCCACATTCGAACTTTCCGAAGGTGCGGATATTGCAGTCACTGTTGGGGATGATACGACCGCTATTGCCGGCGACATCTTATACCGGCTTGGCATCCCTGTAATAGGTATCACAGACATGGATCTCGACGATGTGCTCTCCAATACAAACATCCTTCCCGGGTCTACCGTATTAAGGGTCAAACCGGGGTATGATGATGTTGTTGGGGCTCTGGTGCGGGATCGGCTATTTGGCGGCACCGGGCAGATGGTAGCGCGGTCGGTTGAATCTGTGCGGGAGCAGGTGGTTGGGATTGCGGGAGCGCGACTGATCGAGGTTCTGGAGTATTGATTCGATCAGGAATCAAGTCATGAAATTCGTAACCACTTGGGACATAGGGTATACTGCAACCAAGCAGGAAATTTAACCGCGGAGTGCGCAAATGGGCGCGGATGTGAAATATGTGGTTAAATATATATAGGGATTTCCAGAAAATGACCTGTTAAAATTCACGTTATCCGC
>DAOUXE010000270.1 GCA_030666765.1 Methanosarcinales archaeon | reverse complement strand
TGATCCTTGAAAACACCCTCATTAAGCGACACCAGCCGAGATACAACATCGATCTAAAGGATGCAAAGAGTTACGCATATATCCATATCACGGACGAGGAATTTCCACGTATCGGGATTGCACGGAGGTTGGACGGAAGCGGAACTTTCTTTGGTCCGTTTGTCACTGCAAAGGAGCGCGACTATATCCTTTCGGTTTTAAAAAAGACGTTTAAGCTGCGGTCATGTCGCAGACTCCCGAAACGGGCCTGCCTCAGGTACCATATCGGGTCGTGCAGCGCGCCGTGTATCGGAAAGATCAGCGGCGAGGAGTACCGCAAGCAGGTCGCCCGTGTGCAGTCACAGCTCCGCGGGAATACGAGTGATCTGATCCGGACTTTATCGCAGGAGATGGCAGAAAAATCGATGGAACAGGAATTTGAGTTTGCGATGGAGCTCAGAGACCAGATTACTGCCATCGAGCACCTTTCCGAGCGTCAGTATGTGGATCGGCAGAAGAACTACGATGAGGATGTCATCAACTACGTGAAAAGCGATGGCAAGGTCTATCTCATGCTCTTCAACGTGTACAAGGGCATGCTCGCAGACAAGCAGGAATTTGTCTTCGATGAGCGCGAGGAGATGATCGACGAGTTTCTTGTGCAGTACTACTCAGAGCATGACCCGCCGTCCGAACTAATCCTTCCCTTGCCGGTTAGTGATGTGATCTCGGATTTCCTCACCGAAAGAAGCGGGCTGCGGGTCAGGATCGTGGTCCCGAAGCGGGGGGATAAGAAGAAGCTGCTCGAGCTTGTTGGGAAGAATATCGAGATTTCATTCTTTGGCGGGCAGATCAAACTTGAGGCGCTAAAAGACCTTCTCGGGCTTTCCCGCGCCCCCGTGGTCATCGAGTGCTTCGACATCTCCCACCTCTCAGGCACGTCGATGGTCGCGTCGATGGTGCAGTACAGGTCAGGAAAGCCGGATAAACGGAATTACAGGCGATTCAAGATCAGGACGGTCGAGAAGATCGACGATTTCGCTGCCATCGCCGAGGTCGTGCGGAGACGGTACTCACGCCTGAAAAGAGAGGATGGCGAATTTCCGGATCTGGTAATCATCGATGGCGGGAAGGGACAGCTCTCGGCAGCCCGCGGGGAGATTGATAAGCTCGGGCTTAAGGTTCCGATCATCTCCATCGCCAAACGGGAGGAGGAGATCTATGTACCGGGTCTCACCCATCCACTGCCTGCTGACCGGGAGGATACGGCATCGCTCTTTGTCCAGGAGATCCGGGATGAGGCGCACCGGTTCGCAGTCGCATACCACCGGCTGCTCAGGCGAAAGGCGGTGGTGTCATGATCGGCCATACAGCCTGTAGTGTGCCGTTTATTGTCGTTGAAACCGAACAACTCTTCTGAAGTTCAGACCAAGCATGCCAGAATACTCCACTCACCACGACCGCAAAATCCATCTTGCAGCGGACGTCTACGAACCAGCAGAGGACTCCTACCTCTTGATCGGCGCCGCACGGGGCGAGATCGCGGGATCAACGCAGCGCTTGCGCATCATCGAGATCGGCACCGGGTCAGGGATCGTGACCGCGGCTATGATGCGAGATGCACCGGAACACATATACGCAGCAACCGATATCAGCCCCCACGCGGTAACATGCGCCAGGGCAAACCGCGTGCCGGTCGTTCGTGCGGATCTCTTCAGAGGGATCAGGGGCAGATTCGATCTGATCATCTTCAATTCGCCGTATCTCCCGACCACACCAGCCGAGCGTGTCGATGGCTGGCTCGATCGTGCATGGAACGGCGGAGCTGATGGGCGGGCAGTTATCAACCGGTTCCTCGGGCAGGTGCCAACATTTCTCACAGACCGTGGAAGCATCCTGCTCCTGCTCTCATCGCTGACCGGCATCGGGCCGGTGCGGGAGCGCATGGCATCGGCGGGTCTTCTGGCGCATGAGGTGGCAAGTGTGCGATGCCCTGGTGAGCGGCTTGTGGTGCTGCGTGGTTCACTTTCGTCGAGGTTTTAACAAGATATAAAATATAATTCTTATTGTGTTCCGATCATTGGTGCGGATCACTATACCTTTGTGAGAGGGGCTGTAGGTGCAACCGCGCATAATAATACTCCATGCTCTGCCGTTTGTGGGGCTGTAAAGTTGCTCTGGTGCTGGCATTGTGCAGGCATTATTGTTGATTCGAGTCTTGTGTCTGCCGTATCGGGTTTCGGATGTCTGGAAAACGCGGAGTTTTGGCATAACACCCAGGCAAGTTGACAGTCCCACTGTTGGGATGATTTTATGTAGGATGAGGTATACCTTATCGCACATGGCGCGAAGAAAACTCCTCCCTGATTGGTACATGGCAACGTTCTCGATTGTTCCTGGGTGCGAGGTTGTGGAGCGATACATACAGAATCAGGAGACACCAAATGCGAAATCGCTATGTACAGGCTCCGTACTTAAGTCCGGGGTTTAGTGACTTAAAACAAAGATCAATAACCGAAAAGAAAAACAATGAAACATAATGTGATTGAATAATGGGCGAAGATAAAAAATCGATGCAACAAGCATCGCGACAGGAAAATGCTGAAGTGGAATATTCCCCCGGAGTTTATAAAAAAGGGGACGATACGAACGAATGTTCTAAATGTGGTGGCACAGGATGGGTATACAATCCACTTACAGGAAGGAAGGAGCCTTGTTATGCGTGTAAAAAGTTGTTACATGGTGATTTGGATGTAGGAAGTAGTGATT
>DAOUXE010000068.1 GCA_030666765.1 Methanosarcinales archaeon | reverse complement strand
GAGAGAACTTATTTATAAGTTCGGTCTTTCCGATTCTTCTGCGACCATATATGATTACGAACTCGGCTTTGTCCGAATCGTATTTTCTCTGCAGGAACGATAGTTCTTGTGTTCTGTTGATGAAATTCATTATGAGTATATACTCGTAATTCAACAATATGAATTTTACGGAAATCTCACTCAAGCATGCTCCAAAATAACCGACGTGCAGGTAACTGGCAGGAGTGTGGCCTATGTGTGTCCTACGCCTCACAACCACACTCCACACGGATCGCCCCGGATACGGGTGCACTTGCCTGCAGCAGACGTGACACAGACGAGCCAGCAGTTTCGTTCCGCGCTTAAGCTCCGCCGACCGCATCATCATGTACAGCGTGGTAGCACCCCCGAACACAAAAAAGAAAGATATTGACGGGATCGCTCCCTTCGTTCGCCATCGCCTGTACTGCCGCCTACGCCCTGCGTCAAAGGATGTAAAATTCTGCATTGTTTTTTGTATCTGATTGGTTTTATTTCCCATGTTTTACCAAAGATATGCCCGCATAGCGTGCTTTAATTAACCAAAAACGCGGGGATACACAGGTGAACGAATCGCTTATGCGCACGAATGGTGGTTGAGCAGAACATGCCTGTACTATATGGAATGAAACAGGATTACAAGGATTTTCACAAAATTTATGTATTAATCTCGTGGTTTTATATGTAGACCCTCACATCTCAGGTAGTTTCTGCATAGTGAAGTCCTCCGACAGTGGTTTTAGGTATCTGAGTAGTTATGAAACCATAAACACATATCGGTAGTTCTCAAATCACACGATCTTCATACATCTCACCCGATCCCGTGTATATAGACCTCGCAGTACTCATCGCCGTGGCTCAAGAGCTTACTGACCTCAAGTTCAGCCATACCATGGAAAGCACAGTGCATCGCACCCCGAAAGATTCCCCTGCAGACATGACACGCCTCGGCATCATCCGCAAGCGGGCATCTGTTCACCGTGTAATGTGCGGTACTGCCCCTCACATCCCACTCTGACTCACGTCCTGGTATCTTATCGATCCGTGCAAGCGCATCCTTAAACTTATCAGCAGTCCAGACCTCGCCATACTGCTTCTCATAGGTATGTACGACCTGCCTACCAATCCTTCTTCCAAAGACCCGCATGTGCCGGTCAGAGTTGATATTTTTCTCCTTCAAAAATAATGAAAGTTTGCGTAACGGCACATCGAAGACATCCTTGATACCCACATACTCGAGTAGTTCCCTGATCTTTGTCTCGACCTCTGGTTGGTGTTTCAGCGCAATCACGTTACTGGTGATCTGGCAATCGTAATTAAGTCCCGCCGATTCGAGCATACACAAAAAGATGTTCTTCAGTTGATCCACCGCGCGCATACTCCTGTAGCCATGATGGATCGTTATATCTTCACCATCGATATCCATCCGGTTTACGATCCGCGAGGTCTCAGCGACGCGCTTTAAGTCGAAGAGCACCTCCTGCAGCGGCACATCCTCTGACAACTTCTCGCAGAGGCATTCGGATGTCATGATCGCTCTTGGCACCTTGCCGGTCAGGAGATCCTCATAGAACTTCCGGTGCAGCGCAACGATCTCGTAGTTTGCCGCGCTGTACTCCTGAATCAATGATTTCCAGAATTCCGGTTTTGAATGAAGTTCCTTAACCGTCTCCTGCATACAACCAACATTCTTTAAAAGATCGTTATACGCATCATTTGAGCTTGCTCTCTGTTCAAAATCTATCTTGAGCGTATCGAGGTGCGAGCGCATCTCTACGATCCCGAGCGAGAAGGAGATCAGGTATGACCCTATGATCCCTGCAAGAAAATTCCGCTTGCCATCATCTATCCCCTTGATCTCCGCATGGACACTTGATGGGTTCTGGTCATCATCCGCGGTCATGCTTATCAGCGCGTCCCAGTAAAGACCCGTGCAGAGATTTCGTATAGCTTCCTCGAATTCCGATACAGTTGTCACCTCGGAGGGATCAAAAACATGATCCAGAACCTCTTTTTCGATGACAAGATCTTTTGTCTGTGTAAGCATGTAATCAAATATCGGTTTCGGAACGATCGCCTGATCTTCCCTGATCTCTCGAAGCGTTGCGATCAAGAATGTGGCATCCTTGACACTGCCGTAATACTGCAGAGCGACATCGGTTAAGTCGATGGCGTCCCGTATCGCGGCACTGAGATTTCCCTTATGCTTTTCGAGGAGGGGTTCTATCTTTTTCAGATGTTCGTCCTCGAGCGCGATGTGTTTTCTGAGCACCATTTCTAATCCCGATGTGACGTGTAATATAAAAAGCCTTTGGATAACACGAACCACATTGTATATAATACGCCATGAGGGGGGCTGGCGAGTGGGTAAGAAACCCATCACCCTAACCAGAGTGTGTAACCAGTCCATAATCTTCACACTATCCGGCACCCGGTATCAACAGTCCACTCGTGATGTGCAGTTTTTGCCACACCTTGTCTTCTAAAAGACATTCTCTCTATTTTTAGTATCAATCGAGTATATACAAGTGACATTACAGAGTGTTGACTGCAAGAGACGAAGATTGCGCGAAAAACCGGAGATGCAGACGGTCGCGCAAAAGTGCCTCTTGACAAAGAACAAAACAACACGAGGTGCAAGAGAAATGACACGAAAGTTCCAACTACTGGTCGACGGTGCATCTGATCTTGATGCCACCGCCGTACACGCCATAACAATGGCAGAGCATTTGGATGCCGAGCTTGTGGCAACCGAGATTAGAAATACACGCTGGTTTGACTCCAGCCGCAAAACCGAAGCTGCACGACACCTGTTTCAGGACCGGCTTTCAAGAATTAGCGACATGGCAGCAGACCATGGCGTCGAGATCGCGGATGTGAGGCAGAAGGCGTCCACTGACCAGCCAAAAGACATCATGAAGATTGCACGGGACATCAATCCGAACATGTTGATAACGGGTACGCGCGGTGCAACAACAGGACAGGGATTAAGCGACCGTGCAGCCGGACTCCTCAATATGTCGAAGTACAACTTGCTCATGGTAAAGGATCTTGACCATGACACTGGCGACTACAAGAAGATCCTCGTTGCCGCAGACAGCCCGATCAACATCGCACAGTGTGCTGCAAAGGTTGCTGACGGGTACGATGCCGAACTGACTGCGGTTCAGGTAGTGGACCTCGAAGAGGGGCTCGTCTCAGAGCGGGTCGTTTACCTGCCCGAGGCTGCCGCGTCATCGGGGGCTGGAAGACAACGCAGACGCCTTGGTGAGACTGTTAAGACATCTGATACGCTGCTTGCTAAGATGAAGGAGAACCGGTTGTCACGAGGGGCGGCTCTCGCAGACTCTATTGCAGATATCGCGCGTGATAGGGGAGTTGCGGCAAGCTCGCAGGTTCTGGTTGGCAAGCAGAGTGATGAGATCGCAAGACTTACCAGGCAACAGCGCTTCGACCTGCTAGTTATGGGCTCAAAGGATGAGAGCGTGCTAAAGCGGCTCATGCGCAAAACCGCGCCTGAAACAATCGCGAGAAAGGTTCACAGTTCGGTTCTTGCGATTAAGAAAGTGGCGTAGATGCCTGAACATGCCCTAAGTATCGCGGCGGATTTAACGCGGCGTGCGGGCATGTTCACAGGCAGTTTTTGCACAAAAATCGAGTGAAAACTGCCCTCCGGGGAGGGGTTATACGTTTTTGAATGCGGAGCATCGGCGGAGCCGTGAAACTTTTGTGAAAATTGTGAGTGGGAAGTTTTTGATCGAACTTTTGTGAAAAGTTTGCGAGAAATGCCTTTTGAGCATGGCTGATGGACTAGGTTGAATTTTGGGGAACTACGCTTGTACCATTCGCAATTTTAACACAAACCCACGCGTTTCTGAAGAACTCATTTGATTCGGCATCCCAGCGCACCAGATTGCTTGGAAGACCCAAAAAATAGTGAAGCAGTGGGACCGTATACAGGTCCCCTGCCATGATGATTATACTTTCTTCCCTTCTATGTCAACGATGTACACCTCTAAGAGGTCATCAAGCATTGCACCATTGATCCCGAGGTTGTCTGCCGCCTCTGCAAGTTCCCAGTAACTGGCACCCTTCCTCTCGCAGAACCTGGCTGTATAGACATTCGAGAATGCAAGAGGCATACAAAGTGTGTTCTGAATCCATTTCACAAGGATTCTGGACTGTGCGCCCTTACTCACCTCGGAAAACGAGACGTGCGAGTCGAACTCGTTGACGATCTCGTGACCATACTTCCTGAGGAACTTCTGAATCTTGCCGTCGTAATTCTCCTGAATTGCCTGAGCTACCTTGCAAATCGCCGAAAGCGACTTTCTGATATCGTCATCAGCAACACCATTCGATTTGAGGATGTCTGTTATGGTTTTCATACGCGAGTTATCAGGATTGACCATGCCATCATCCATTATCGGTATTCCAGCCAAGTCATCGACATCCAACATGTTTAAGTCTGCAAGATTGTTTGCCAGTCTGCGCGCATCCCTGTACGAATGTTCGGTGAGTTCCGCGAATATGCAGTAGACCAGTTCGATCCAGCGGGAACTTTCATCTTCCCATTTATAGTCTGCAGGAAGGAGATGCCTGTACTCCGCATAGATCTCCCTGATTCGACCCTCAAGGATAGCAACTCGTTCAGGTTTTGTATCTTTCTTTGATGCTTTCTTCATTCGTGCCATTTTTAATGCCTCCATATATAAATTTTGCTACGTCGTACACTCTTCCGCACGATCGTCTTACGACATGGCGGTGGTGTGCGGGCGTGACCACTGCCGCCACGACCATCAGACAAGGGCGGCATACCAACATATTCGTGGGTGTTTAGACTTATTAAAGCTTTGGGTTTCCCTCTTTGACGATAGTGGGCACCAAGAGCTCATTAAATCCCACTCAGTGTCTCAAAGTTGGAGTTTAACACACTGTCGTGGTGCAATATCCCACTTCTCCAGTATCAGTGTACATTCGTTCAATTTAAGTGCCAACAGAATATATATCAATGTGCATTCGTAGGGGTGGAGAGAGAATGAACTGCTCAAACACACGCCAAACGATACCAACATCGGGTGATCCAACATGAACATAAAACATTTCATAGCAACGTACATCATCGTGTTTGCCTTCTGGCTACTACTCTCAGCGCACTTCGACGCGTTCCATGTGGGCGCAGGAATCGTGTGTTCGGCAATCGTGGCTTACGCATCCCACGATCTTCTATTCACAGGCACAGGAAACCACACCCTGACAAAGATCGTGCGATTTGTAGCTTATCTCCCATGGCTCATCTATCAGATAGTGCTCGCGAACATTGATGTCGCAAAACGGGCGCTCTCGCCCAGGATGCCTATCGACCCACAGGTAGTCACGTTCAAGACGATACTCAAGAGCGATGTGGCGCGCACCGCGCTTGCAAACTCAATAACGCTCACACCAGGCACAGTCACAATCGACATCGTGGACGGCGTCTTCTACGTCCACGCGATAGCAAAGGAGCATGCCGACGATCTCCTGGAGGGAGCGATGGAACGCAGGGTCGCCCACGTCTTTATGGAGGACTGATATATGACAGGTGCATCACTCTTCGGGATCGAAATGGTGAACGTCTTTCTGGCGATGGCAATCCTGATAGTCATCGCAAGCTTTGTATCACTCTACCGCGGCATCGAGGGGCCCGGGATATTCAACCGGATCATCGCAGTGAGTGTGATCGGCACTAAAACGATTGTGCTCCTGGTTCTTATCGGGTTCATCTACAAACGACCTGATTTCTTCGATATCGCGCTTGTGTATGCGATTCTTAACTTTATTATGACGATAGCAGCGACGAGGTACTAAAAAGAGGTGGAAAACGATGTCTGATATAACAACGATAACAAATATACTCACTGTTGTGCTCCTGCTGACTGGAGCCTTCTTCATGCTCGCGGGAACGATTGGGTTTTTGCGATTTCCCGATTTCTACTCACGAATGCACGCCACAGGTAAGTGTGACACGCTTGGTGAGGGGTTGATGCTCGTTGCGCTGATCGTTTACGGTGGCGCGACATTCGTCAGCGTGAAGATACTGTTTCTCATTATTTTCATCCTGTTTGCGAACCCAACCTCGACTCACGCGATCGCGAAAGCCGCGTACGATGTCGGGCTCGAACCATGGCGGAAACCGGACGACCGGGTGCAGTGGCTGAATACAGACGATACTAACAATATCAGCAACACCGGTAATAGCGGCGAAGGCAGAGTCGATGAAGACGGAGGCGATGGACGATGATTTGGGTACTTGACATAACGATGCTTCTATTCCTCGTAGTCTGTGCAATCGCTGCAATCTCGATAAAAGACCTTCTCTCAGCGATTATCATCCTCTCAGCCTACAGCCTGATAATGGCGGTCGTCTGGGTCGAGATGCACTCGGTCGATGTCGGATTCACAGAAGCTGCTGTTGGCG
>DAOUXE010000131.1 GCA_030666765.1 Methanosarcinales archaeon | reverse complement strand
TGGTCGCTAACAGTAGACCCCGTATATATGGAAATCGTGGGGTTTCGCAGCCAGTCCTCATGAGCTGTATCTCTTCAGAACCGGGTATGATGCCGCTTTCTTTCAGTATCTGTTGAAAACCACAGAATCCGTTAGAACCAGGGAATTTTATTACGGGAGAAGGCGGTAGAAGCGATAGGGAAAGTTTTTCCATACCTTCTCGACAAAGAGCATCACATCGGCAAAAGACATAAAACGTGTGACACCTATTTCTCTGAAATGTTCCTCAAATTCAAAAGCGAAGTCGAGTCCGTACTAAAAAAGGCACTCGATGCGTCCGGTTATCAGATTGATGACCTCCACATCGAGGAATCAGCACATGCAGATCTTGCATCGTCGCTTTCGTTCAGATTGGCATCTGCATACCGGCAAAGTCCGGCAGCCATCGCGGAGGCTACCATAGATGCGATCACGATCCCGAAAGACTCGTTGATCGGAGACGTGCAGGCAGTGGGCGCGTATATCAATTTCTTTGCCAGCAGAAAGTTCGTAGACGATACGGTGCACGAGATCTTTCTGAAGAAAGAGCGCTACGGCACAGGTCACGGAAAAGGAAAAGTGATCATCGAACACACCTCCGCAAACCCAAACGGTCCGTTGCATGTCGGGCATATCAGGAATTCGGTCATTGGCGACACTCTCGCAAGGATTTTGAAGACTGCCGGATATGATGTGGAGATCCAGTACTATGTCAATGATATGGGCAGGCAGGTTGCAATCGTTGCGTGGGCGATGGATCGTTTTGAATTTGACTCTCAAAAGAAGGCGGATCATGCCATTGCAGATGTGTACATCCATGCAAACCAGGAACTTGTGGGGGATCCTGATCTGGTCTGCCAGATCGACGAACTGATGCAAGGAATCGAACGGGGTGACACAGATCTGATCGAGCGGTTTAGTAGTGCCACTGACCTTGCGGTCTCGGGGATCACGTCCACACTTGAGCGGATGAACGTCCATCATGACCGGTTTGTGCATGAGTCTATGTTTGTGAAAGGCGGCGAGGTATCCGACCTTGTAGGGGAACTTAAAGGTTTGGGACTTACCGAGATTGCTGATAATGCTCTCGTGGTACCGATGCCGACATTTGACAAGGATCTAGTGATTCTGCGAAGCGATCAGACATCGGTCTATGTGACCCGGGATCTTGCATATCACCGGTGGAAGGCGGAACAGTGTGACCGCATGATCGATATTCTTGGCGCTGATCACAAACTCATCTCCAGCCAGTTGTGCTACGTTCTAAGCGCATGCGGAGTAAAGGAGCCGGAGATCGTGATCTTCGAGTTTGTATCCCTTCCCGAGGGGTCGATGAGCACCCGTGCAGGCAAATTTATCTCCGCAGACGAACTGCTCGACGAGGTCGAGAGGCAGGCGCTAGCAGAGGTCACGAAGCGCAGACCCGATGCAAAAGAGGATTTCAGAAACCATGTCGCAAGAGAGGTTGGCATCGGTGCTGTCAGGTACGACATCGTGAAGGTTACGCCGGAGAAGGCGACGACCTTCGACTGGGAGAGTGCGCTTGACTTCGACAAACTCGGAGCGCCGTTTATACAGTACTCCCATGCAAGGGCGTGCAGCATCCTCGAGAAGGTACCGCACATCCCTGAATCGATCGATCCTGCTCCGCTTCTGGAGGATGCCGAGATCTCGTTTGTGAAAGAGCTTGCCAGGTTCTCGTACGTGATCGATCTTGCGTCAAGAGAGTTAAAACCGCATATCGTGGCGGTCTATGCACGGGAACTTGCTGAGGCGTTTAACCAGTTCTACAGGCTGTCACCGGTCTTGAGCGCGCCTGATGATGTGCGCGATGCCCGCATCGGACTTGTCGAGTGCGCACGGATCGTGCTTGCAAGTACGCTTGGTGTGCTCGGGATCGCTGCTCCGGAATCGATGTGATTCCTGGCAAGCGATTGGGGGTTATCCTGACGTTGCGATGGGTGGGTCGTGGGCGGTATGGTCGGGTATGCGGTAGTGTCGTCTGGTTACCTGGCCACTATTTCAAGGTTCTCACCACAGAGAACGCGAACATGCTCGAGTACTATATAGTAGGAACCACAAGATTTCTGTGTTAATCTTGTATAACCTCGTGGTTTTATGTGCGGACACCCCCACAATATTAAGTAAGTATAATAACGCGGAGTTTTTTTCCTTCTATCACTCTCTGCGTGCTTCTAATGACAAAACTCCCGCATTCCGCGGTTAAATTTCATGCTTCAATCTTCTTGATTTTAACCATACGCTATTGAGCATATTATATACTCGTCATCTTCATCGACGAAACGTTTATATAAGATCATGTCATTATCAGGATAAACTCAAGTATGTGTGTGTTAAAACAGATGTTTTAGTTATGGAGATACCCAAAGGATGCCCCCAACTGTGATCAACACACGCGAAGGCGCTATACGCACCATGCACACAGCACGCAAAAGAACCAAACATATCCCACTTATGGCGAGATCATCTGTGCTCTGTGGGGTGAACGATCGGGTGAAGCACGCTTGCACTATCGGATATTCAATTCCTCCTATCACATCCGGATTCCCAGGTATGCAAGCGCTTGCCATAAGATGTGTTTCACCTTTGTTCATTCCTGATGCAAAGGGAGGTGGTATGAATAGCAAAGTAACATACTTTTTTGATTATTAGAACAAATATACAGATATTAGAACAAATTAATTGGAGGAAATACATGAACAGAACAAGAATTATTATGGTGCTGGTGGCGATTGCGCTCACGATGTCTGTGGCATCAGCGACCGATTGGCCCCAGTTCCAGAAGGATGAGACCAATGTTGGATGGACGACCGATAGTGTGCCGATATACGATCCGGCGATAGAGTGGTCGGGCGACGTTGGCGGCACTGGACATGCTGGTATGGATGTTGTTCCAATCGTTGCAGGTGGCAAGGTATTTGCGCTCAACTCTTCTGGATGGTTGCATGCATTTAATGTCACTGTGAATCCCGGTACATTCAAGTGGAAATCTGACTGCACCCCGATCACCGGGGGATTCGAACTCTCCACTCCTGCATACAACAGTGGAATCGTGTACGTTGCAACGAGCGCAGGGAATCTGAGTCAGGGTTTCTGCAGGGTTACTGCATTGTATGCAATCAACGGCACCGAACGCGAGCATAAAACGCTGAAGACAAACTATGGGTACCAGCTGAACACACCTGTAACGTATGCAGACGGCATGATATATGTTGGTGACTGGAACGGCAGTGCCACCTCTACAACTGGCAGTGGCACATACTGGTGCCTCAACGCCAGCAACGTCACTCAGGAACTGTGGAGCTACACACCAAACCGTGTATGTACCGGATATTACTGGGCAGGCGCTGCGGTCGTTGGGGATTATATCATCTTTGGTGATGACACTGCAAATGTGACGTGTCTGTACAAGAACAACGGGACGTTTGTGGACTACATAAACATCGCAGATAGGTGCGGATGTAGCAGTCCGGTCGAAAATATCAGATCATCGATCGCATGGAATGAAAGCACGGGTCGCATCTACTTCACCGCGAGTAAGCCAGACACTGGTTATGGAACCGGGCATGTATATGCAGTTGCTTTTGATGACACAAACGGTGATCTGGGTGGTGATGGTGCAACTGGTGGCGGCGCGTGTGCATGGAATAATAGCATAAATTTCAGCAGATCCACACCGGTTTACTACGACGGCAGAATCTATGTCGGCGGTGCACACAGGATGTATTCAAGCCCAGAGTCCGGAAAGATGTGCTGCCTGCACGAGACTAATGGCACTTTGATCTGGCAGTGGTGGCACAGCACAAAGGGCAGGGTGCAGGCATCTCCTGCGGTATCGGTCGTGAATGGGCGGAAGTTCATCTACTTCACAACCAACGTGAATAATGGTAGCGCATACTGTCTCGAGGATCTGGGCAACATATATAATGAGAGATGGGAATGGAATCCACCGTATCCTGACAATCAGTACTTCCTACAAGGAGTCTCAATCTCGAACGGAACCATCTACTGCGGAACGGATTATGGCAGGATATATGCGTTGCAGGGTCATTTTGATATCCATATATGGAAGAACAATTCTGATCCGAAGAATCTCTTCGCAGTGCCGCTCAAATCAGCTAAGACGACGCTTGCTGAGTTTGTTGGTGGTGATGCGCAGGTTGATGACCGGGTGTACAAGTATGACAACAGTGTTGGGTATAAATCATCCCGGTACGATGGTCAGAAATGGGTACGACCGGAAAGGGTTGAGCCAATTGGGCCAGGCATTGGTTATGAGTACCAGAGAAACGGTGGTGAAACATTCAACATCACCAATACAGGATATCTCCTGAAGAGCGTAAGTACATCGATATACGGAAACTTAGCAACGGGCGATTCCAAGAATCTTGTTGGACTTGCTGCACTTGCTGATACAAACCTTTCTGAAGCATTTAATGGCGATGCACAGGTTAACGACATGATGTACAGGTATGTCAACGGCGTTGGATACAGGTCATCCCGGCATGATGGCCAGAAATGGGTAAGGCCCGAAAGAGTTGATCCAATCGAACCTGGTGTTGGCAATGAGTACCTTAGAGGTGGTCAGACGTTTAGCTGGAGCTACGATCCATACAACGTGTGATCGCTATTGAATTATAGTCATCTATATGTTTTATCTTTTGATGGCAAAATGAACAGATTTCCAATGACGTATGTAGAAATGCAGAGGATAAAACAACTTAGATAAACAAAGGAGGCTAAGAACATGAATAGAGGAATACCAAACCGAATGAATGGAGGTGCTACTAGGTGAAGCAAACCGCGATACTCGTGGGTATGGTCATGGTCGCAATGCTTGCAATGACACCTGCAGCATCTGCTGATGCCATGACCTGGAGCGGAATTGTGGCTTACCCAAATGGTACCTGGGTGCCACATAACACAGTTCTGAGCATGGAAAACCTGAACCAGTCATACGTAACAGAGCCATGGTGGGACATTACAGGTGACTGGG
>DAOUXE010000144.1 GCA_030666765.1 Methanosarcinales archaeon | reverse complement strand
TGCCAGAAAGTATGGAATCGTAATCGGGCCGACCGATCAACATACCTGAGTAGTTACAAAAAAAGAAAAGAGGATTGACCCGGGGGTGGGTCAATCAGTGGTCACAGTCCTATTCCCACGTATTGCTGGTCCAATTCCACGTAGCCCAATACGTATCATTAATCTTCTTAAGGTATGTAGAGTTGCCCCCACCATCATACAAGACACGCGACGTGTGCGGAGTCTCGTTGACCGCAGATGTCAGATCCCATGCAGCAGCGCCAGTCTTACTCGCATCGGTGTGGTTGGCTGTGATCACCAGACCTTCAATCCGTGTCCATGTGATGTTCAGATGCGTATGCGTATGACACGCCATACATACGGTGTTGTTGTCGGTGTCGTCAGTAGTTCTGTTGACTGTATTGGTTTGGTTCCAGAACGCGTAGTGAGCAGAATCAGGATTATTGATCTGCTGCATCTCAGTGTAGTGGCAGTCCACACAGTCAATGATCACTGCAGCATGTGGCGTGTTATTCGATCGCCAGTACCAGCCTGCGTCCGGTCCGGTGATATTGCCCGTTGTGTTCCAGTGCTCGAAGTTCTTGCCATACGCACCAGGTGCCATATCTTTTGTCAAGCCGAACTCTTCAAGCGCGGTCTCATTGATCTGGTGGCAGAAACAACCTGGGTGCTCAGCGTTATATGTGGCGTGTGCGCCAGTATTCGCCTTCCACTCTGCGACTTCGTTCACATGACACTTCTCACACAGTTCATACTGAGATTCACTTGTTCTCACGCTGAACCACGTATGTTGTCCAACAAACATTGCCATCGTCTGCGGCAGTACGAATAACCCAATCGCAAGTACCGCAACCGAGAGCAATATCATGTTCTTTCCTTTCATTTATCCTCCTTGATACACTCGAGTATAATGCTGAGGATAACTCCGCTGCGCTTCGTCTTAAATCTTGCGACCACCCAAGCGACCAAAAATTCTGCTATCACCGGATCTGCTTCCGAAGCGCGTCCTTTGCAACCTTGATCGCGCAGAGCTCTCCGCACATCGAGCAAGTGTCACCACTGCTGACCCGGGTCTCGTGTATCGATCTTGCACGCTCTCCATCAATCGCACACTTAAACTGGGTGCCCCAGTCAAGGTTTTTGCGTGCGACTGCCATCTTTTTATCCATCGAAAGCGCAGATTCCCGGACGCCTAACTTTGCGAGATCGATTGCATGAGCAGCGATCTTTGTGACGATCGTGCCCTCTCTGATGTCATCGATCGTCGGGAGTGCAAGATGCTCGGCAGGCGTTACCATGCAGAGGAAGTCTGCCCCGTACATGCCTGCAATTGCACCACCGATCGCACTTGTTATGTGGTCGTAGCCCGGCGCAAGATCGGTCACGACCGGACCTAACAGATACAGGGGGGCGCCATCACAGAGGTGCTTGATGGTGCGCACCCCGTATCCTATGCCATCTACCGGAACGTGCCCCGGACCCTCGACCATGCACTGGACGCCTGCCGCCCTCGTCTGCTTGACCAGTCTGCCAAGCGTGATCGCCTCCTGAAACATCACATCGTCGTTGGCGTCAGCGATGCACCCCGGACGCATGCCATCGCCGAGACTTATCGTAACATCGTACTCGCGTGCGATCTCGAGCAGGTAATTAAACTCAGAATAGAACGGGTTCTCAGCCTCATTGGTAAGCATCCATGCGACGGTGAGTGCACCTCCGCGGCTCACCACATCCAGTATCCGGCTGCCTGATGTGAGATGTTTAAGTAGCTCCCTGTTTACGCCTGCGTGGATCGTCATGAAATCAACACCGCTTTCTGCATGACTCCTGACCGCGTTAAAGAGATCGTCATCGGTCATCTCACTTTTTCGCCCACATGCCGCATGATAGATCGGAACCGTGCCGACAGGGACATCAGATGCATCAAGAACTTTCCCGAGCATATCTTGTAGATCGCCTCCGGTCGAGAGATCCATCACGGTGTCCGCCCCGTGCCTGATCGCGACACTGGCTTTCTTAAGCTCCTCGCTTACGCTCTGGTAATCAGCAGATGTCCCGATGTTGGCATTGATCTTGGTGCGCACAGATTCCCCAATCGGGGTGGGAGACGCGCTTCCGGAGACGTTTTTTGGAATAACCACGCGCCCTGCTGCAACGAGGTGCCGCAGTTTCTCGGCATCGATCCCCTCTATCTCTGCCGCCCCCCTGATCTCATGGGTGATCTCGCGGCGCTGTGCACGGTCAAGCAGTGTCATCTTGCTCCACGATGATATGGACACCGTGCTCATTTGCGACCTCTGCTAGATGGAGGATCTCCCCTTCCGTGAGCGGGATATCAAAGTCAGAGGTGGTATACGACTCTTTATTCATCGCTTTTGCCGCATTGATCAATCTCGTGACCATCCTCTCTTCGTCGTACAGCACAGGATGCTCAGACGTGTGCGAATGTGAGACAAATCTGAGATTCGGGTACTCCTCTGCAAGTATATACAGCAGACATGCGCGATAATCATTGTTGATGTACATATCAAACTCCGATGACACGATCCCGCTCTTATCCAGTTCTTTTAAAACATCCGCTCCATAACGGTTAAGATTATCCTTAATCGCTTCTCCCTTCCCGCGACAGAGATAATCTTTGATTCCTTTTCGCTTAAGCATAATATCGATCCCCTCTGCCGGAAGCGCAGCCGTCCCCTCATATTTCCGGTACTGCGCGGCATCCACGATCAGTTGATACTTCCCCTCGCCTGGATTTTCGATCGTAACGGATCCATCTTCTTCTGTTATGTGCTCAAGGGTAATGCTGATCCCTACCCCACGCATCAGCGTTACGCCCGCGCCTCCGATCCCGGTTCCATCCTCGTCAGTGACACGAATCGTCAACGGATTCTCGACGACCTTCGCGCCCTCTGCGAGGCGGAGCGTCCCGTCGGTGCACGATGCATCCGGGTGATAATAGTCATAGAGTCGCAGGAACTCATCGGGGTGTCCGACCTTCAGATCATCTCCTGAAACTGTTCCTTTGGCAGATAGTCTTTTATGTATCTGGCGTTCGACCGTCCGGTGGTAGCTGTTTAATATTTTGTATGATTTGCGATTCCTTTCAAGAGCAGGACGCAGTTCACTTACCATTGCCGCAAACGATCCGGCAGCATCCTCTACACTGCCGGCATCCAGTGTGTAATCCTTTTCAGCCAGTTCGCTTGCGTTCCAGAAGTAGTCTGGTGGTATGAACTCCTTTATGCCGTCTTCGGTACTCGATAACTCGTAATGCATCTGGTCGATGATGGTCTGGCAGCGGTTCATGAACGCACTCCCAATCTCATTTAATCGCACGAGTTTCTCAGGGCTCGATGTGCCGAGCACATCTTCCTCAAACTCCTTGAATTTATCATCCTCAACCACCCCGGCAGCAGTATCAAGAGCGCTGCTAAGTGTTGCCCGGTATACCTGAAACTCCTCCTTTGTCGCGGTCTTGAGTGTAGTAATATCATCTTCGAGTCTGGTTACAGCCCCGTCGTAATCACGCGCCTGCAGCGCATCCTCTACCTGGTCGGCAGAGACTTCACCTGTGGAGTGTGATGCGAGTTTCTTTGCATCATCCACACATCCCCGCAGCGCATCTTCAGTGATCGCCTTCAGACGATCCAGATAACCCTCGATCTCGTCGATGTCCTCATCCGGATCTGCAATGGATTCGAGTTCGGAGATATAAGGTCCAATATCATATCCCGCGTTGTTAAGCGTAACTAATTTTGCGCGGGAGTCCTCTGCATATTTGACCGCTGCATCATACAACCGGTCGATGAATTGCTGTTTTGTCTTGTCAAGGTCCTGCGCGATATTCCTGATTGCAAACAATGTCACGCCTTTGATCGCCAACTGGTCGCAATCGACCGACCCACTATCGGGATCGATGCTACCGCCGCTACCCTGTACCGTGCGTTCTATCGAGTCCATATCTGTTACACTCTCAACGATGGTGATCGAGTGTGCGTCCTCTATGTCATGCATCCGGCTTCGCAGTTGGATCAGGTCCTTGCAGGTGCCGCGCAGTTCACGCTCCTTCACCCGCGACGCAGGATCCTCGAGCCGTCGCTGCTTTACTGATTTGATGTACCACGCTGATGCGACGGCGATGATGGCTGGCACGCCGATAATCGCAAAGACTAGCGCTATATCAGAATCACTTTTTAAAAATAATACGCCTGCTATTAGAAGAACCACAAGCACAGATACCACCGCGATGACGATGTTTTTTATATCATCCTTGTTCATCGGTTTGATTATTGCTCCGGAACTTAAAAACCCTATTGATGGAGATGTCGTAAGGGGATAGAATGTACCATCGAAGGGTTAATGAGGTACGTCATCTTTCCGACAACAGTTAAAAAATCTGTGGTAATCGTATATTGTGTAGAGCTTGGTAGCCACTCCTCCTGCCGCCGTTGGTGCTATGGATGTGTGTAGCGGACGAGATCGCCGTCGGTGAACCTGGTTTGTCGATGGGGACACTGTCCAAAAATCCAGTGATTTCCCTAGATTCACTCGATTCGTGTTATCGTTTATTCGTGGAATTCGTGATAAAATCAGCACCAAGAGATCACGAATGGCAATGAATGACGCAGACTAAGGACGAGGCAGTTGCCCGCCTCTCCTCGTCTCAGAACGGTACAAGAAAGTTTCCCTTCATACACGCTTGCGCATCTCATAACCCTTTTTTGTACCTGGGCAGCAGTTTATTTCCGTTTCTGT
>DAOUXE010000115.1 GCA_030666765.1 Methanosarcinales archaeon | reverse complement strand
TATAAACTTCCTTGACCGCATGCACCGCATCAACTGTGGATCGTCAAGGGCTGGCTGTTACCATTTCACATCGTTTAAAGCGCACCTAAAACGGAATCCCCCAGAGCGGATGCCACTTCTCCATCTCCTCTTCGATCGGAAGTTCGCCTTCCATCGCCGATCTCAACCTGAATTCGAGATTGCTATCTCTCTTCCTGTCAGCCAGCGGAGCAAACGGGTAGAAAGTCCCTTCCTTATAACTGTAAATCAGATACACGTCCCCAAAAGCAAAAATCGAGCAGAGAAGCCGTTCCTCGAAGTCATGTTCGATGACCGTCTCGCTTATCAGGTGTGTGGTGGTGACAAGATCCTCGAAGTCCTCGTCACTTAGGATGACCCAGTTGTAGTTGTACTCGTCCGTCTTGAACTGGCACGTGGTCCCGGTTTCGGATGCGCTGAGTTGCAAGAGCTCCCTAAGATTGCTCTCCAGTTCCGAAAACCGCGACGATTCGACCGGCTTAAAACAGATTCCGGATACGCCGCCTGGTTTGAAGCCGAGCGCTTCTAACGATATGTATGCGGTCGAGAGTGCAAACAATGCCTCGATCTTCGGTTTCTTAAGTGTCGTTCTTCCAAGCAGCGCATCAAATAGTTTCATGCCAGTTCCATCTCTCTGGAGATCTTCTCGAGTGCAGCAACCCTCTTCTCAAGCGAGGGGTGTGTGGAGAAGAGTGCCATTATCGAACTTTTGGATATTGCAGGTATAATATAGAATGCGTTCATGCCTTCTGCCTTCCTGAGGTCCTCAGTCGGCACCCGATCCATTGAACCGCTGATCTTCATAAGCGCGCTCACGAGATGGGACGGATGTCCCGTGATTATGGCAGCTCCGCGATCTGCCGCGAATTCCCGGTACCTGGAGAGCGCACGTATCAGGAGATAACTGACGATCCACACCACAATCGATGCGACCCATGCAATCATGATCTGCCCACCCTCGCGCCGGTTCCCTCCACCAAACAATATCAGATATCTGACAAGGAAAAAGGCAATCGTCGAGAAGAAACTCGCGATGGTTAGGACCATCACGTCCCGGTTCTTCACATGCGTCAGTTCATGTGCAAGCACAGCAGCTACCTCGTTCCGGTCGAGTCTCTGCGTGAGTCCTGTGGTGACCGCGACCAATGCTTTCTTAGGGCTTCTACCGGTTGCGAACGCATTTGGAATGCTGCTATCAACAACCGCAATCCTCGGCTTTGGCAGGTCTGCCTCGATACACAGTCTCGAGACGATCTCGTGCAACCCGGGCTCTTCGCTTTCGGTCACGATGCGGGCGCCTGTGCTGTATAAAACCATCTTATCCGAGAAATAGTACTGCGCAAAGAGCATAACTCCTGCTATGGGGAGGATCATGATGAGAGGTAATCCAAGGTAATCTAATACCCCTATGAATACGATGTACAGTGCAAAGAGCATAAACATCGTCAAGAACATCCTTATTGATAATCCATAATCACGTTGCCATCTTTTCATTGCCAGTCTCCATTTTTACCCAATCAATGTTCTCGGCGTACATAATCCTTTCGATTCATTGATGTTCTCAGTTCTGGTCGGCAAAGTTAAAATAATGATGACGCCTCGTAAGAAGTGATGAGACTGGATGAAATCCCCCTATCCGGGTACGGGTATGCATCATCCACACCCTCGCCGGTCAACCGTATGATGACGGACTTCGCTCTCGAGTTCAGGGACGGAATCGACATCAACCTTGGGGTGGGGTATGTGAATGAGAGGACGATACCTAAGGAATTGATCGAAGAGGCGCAGAGGGAGGTTCTTGCCCATCCTGAGGAGTACAGGATGGCACTCAACTATGGCGGATCAAAGGGATCTGTGAACTTAATCGAGTCGATCAGACGATATCATCTTGATAACCGGATCGGTGGCATGGATGAAGAGATACTGGGATCAAAGGATATCATAATAGGACCCAATGGCGCAACAAGCCTGCTCGACGGGGTATCGCAGCTCTTAAAGCCGGGTATCGTGATAACAACCGATCCAATCTATTATATCTACTGCAATCTCCTTGAACGGGCTGGATTTCATCTTTTAGCAGTTCCTGAGGATGAGTATGGGATAAGAACCGATATGCTGTCGAAATCGATCGAAAAACTCGGCGAGGCAAGGCAGGATATCAGATTCGTATATATCGTAACGGTCAACAACCCGACAGGAACGATCCTCTCAAACGGGCGCAGGAGAGAACTGGTACGGATCGTGACAGAACTGTCCCGCAATCTGTTTAGAAAGATTCCAATAATATTTGACAAGGCGTATGAGGATATGGTACACGACCCTCTTGCAGAGGCTCCCGAATCAGGATTTCTCTACGACGATCTCGAAATCGTTTACGAGGTGGGAACGCTATCAAAGGTACTTGCGCCCGCGCTTCGGATCGGATACATGACCGGAGCCCCAGGCGCGTTCATGCGTGCGATGGTTCAGCGGACGAATGATGTGGGGTTCAGTGCGCCGCTAATCACGCAAGAGATCGCAAGTTACATCATGGACCATCGCATAGACGACCAGATCAAAAAAGTCCGGACCGGGTACTTGGAACGGGCGGTCGCGGTCCGGAGATGGATCGATGAGAAGCTCGGGGACGTTATTGTGGATATTCGAGGTGGCAGGGCTGGATTTTACTACTACCTGACATTCGAAGAAGGGATCATGACCGAGGAGGGGTCACCACTCCACCGGTTCCTCTCAAGGACAACAGGAGATCCCGCGATCGACGGCGCCCCTGGAGAGAAAAAGCCGAGGGTATCATATCTTCCTGGCGAGTTCTGCGTCCATCCGGAAGGCGATATGGCAGAGGTTGGGAGAAGGCAGATGCGCCTCTCTTATGGATTTGAAGAACCAGACAGGATCGAAGATGCAATCGAGTACCTTCGGGAGGGTGTGGACTATGTTAAAGGTGATTCGGGAACCGTATAGCCCTGTCAGCACCACGACCCAGTCACAACATGCGAACCGTAACCTTTAAAACTGATCGGTTCGTATATCGAGTGTCGCCGCATGATGCGGCAGAGGAGGCAATACATGTCACAGAGCAATGGTTTGACAATCGAACGATATGACCCGAAAGGCATGCGTGCGCATGCGTTCCACCTATTTTCATGTGTGACCCTTATAATCACCGGCTGGTATATGGCAAAGCAGTTCAATATGTGTACGACGGATGCATGGCATCTTATCCCGTATGAGAACGTGCGCTTGTTCCACATGTTCGCCGCGCTCATATTCATCATAGCAGTCTGGATATTCACCATCTATAACCTGCTTACGAGCGGGCATCTCCTTTCGGAGATCTTCTTCATACCTGATGCGATCCAGATGAAGAATATGATTCTTAGTCTCTTTGGTAAGGCGGAGTATCCGCGATACGTCTCTGTCGATCAAGAGAGTGGGCACTACAAAAACAAGCTGCATCCGGCAATTAAACTGCTGGTGATACCAGAAAACATCGCTATAGTCCTGATCGTGGTAACCGGAGTGATTATGTACGCTCCAGAGTATGCATTCTGGCATACGTATATCGAACCTGCGATCCTATACGGCATTGGATACATCTCTCCATGGTTCAACATGTCCCCGATCGGATTTATACGCACGGTTCACCTGTGGGCGATGTACTGGTTTATAGTCGAACTCGCGCTGCACTTCGGATTGCTTGGAATGGATCCGAGAACCATGAAGTACTTCAATGCGGTCTTCGTGAGCGGCAAGGAAGAGCTGGACAAGTACACCGAGATCATAAGAGCACCACATGAAGAGGAGCCAGCTAAGAAGGGGCATCACCCACTGGTCGTTCTGAAGTGAAGATAAAAGGAAAGGCATGGATATTCGGGGACGACGTCGATACCGACGCGATAATCCCCGGCAAATACCTGCGCACCACCGACATGCAGGTATTTGCCGATCACGTGCTTGAGGGCATCGATCCCGGATTTGCAGGGAAGGTTAAGCGCGGCGATATCATCGTCGCGGGCATGAATTTTGGATGCGGCTCATCAAGAGAGCAAGCAGTACTCGCGATCAAACATGCAGGGGTTGCGTGCGTTGTGGCAGCATCCTTCGCGCGCATCTTCTTTCGGAATGCTATAAACATCGGACTTCCACTGATCGAGACCGGAACGATGGTTCCTTGCAACGAAGGGGACATAGTTGAGATCGATATCGAAGCCGGCACGGTGACCGCTGGAGGTTTCGAGTACAGGGGTACGAAGATGCCGGGTTTCTTGTTCGATATCTTGATGGATGGTGGTCTCGTCGCGCACCGCAAGAAAGAGTCTGCGAAGGATCGGTTCGGCAGGCGGTCGGGCGCGTACTCGAAGAGCAGCATCCTATCCGATAAGGATCATCTGAACCTGATCGTTGATCTGACCGCGCCTATGGGGTCCGATAAGGTGCTGGATGTTGCGACCGGGAATGGATTTCTTGCGTTTGAGTTTGCAAAACGGGTTTCCGAGGTCACTGGATGTGATATGACCCGGGATATGCTTCTGGTCGCTGAGGGCATACAGCGAGAGCAGGGTCTTGATAATATCGATTTCAGGGTAATGGATGTGGAATCGCTTGGATTTGAGGACGAGTCGTTCGGTATTGTGTCATGCAGGTTTGCATTCCACCATTTCACAGATCCCGGAAAGGCTGTATTGGAGATGGCTCGCGTCTGTAAACGCGGCGGGAAGATCGTGCTCGTGGATGGTCTATCTTCTGAAGATGCCGCAAAGAGTGAGTATCATAACAGAATCGAGCAACTCCGTGATCCATCCCATGTCCGCCTGTATTCCAAGCTAGAACTGGTAAAGATGCTTGAGGATGCTGGGCTCAAGGTTATTCATGCGAGAAACTGGGATGCCGACTTCTATTTCGATGAGTGGATAAAGATTGCAGATCCTGGGGGAGAGATTGTTATGGAAGTCAGGCGTATGATGATTGATTCGATCGAGGGGGATAAATTGGGTCTCAGGGTTCGATTTGATGATGGGGAGGGAAGGCTGCTTTTTACGTATTCTACTGTGATTCTTGTGACTGAGAAGGAGTGATCTTCCTGGGGTACTATCCATGGGGCTCACATTCCGCCAATAGCTTCACCACATTGTTCGTAAGTATAACCTGGCTTTTAGCGTTCAGGACATTAACGCACACTTTGTAAGTAGCATGTATGTTCGCGAAACATTAAAATTGCTGCCGAAAAAAACCAGACCTGATTTTAATTCAAGAAAGGGGTTGCGGATAACGAAAATCGGCAGTAT
>DAOUXE010000271.1 GCA_030666765.1 Methanosarcinales archaeon | reverse complement strand
CGATTTCTTGAGAAACTCATGAATCGCGCCCGTCGTGGTGGTTATAACCTGCATTGGTGTTCTAATGTCTTTTGGCATAATAACCTCCTTTTCAACGCATCCACGTGAATGCGCCTTTCTTCCATGCGTAAATATCTCCGATCACCAGTGCGATAATAAGGAATATGGTCATCGCACCAACTGCCAATAGGGTAAATCCTGGAATCTCGCCCAAAACTACCGAATTCTTGTAACAAACAGCCCATGGATATAAGAAAAGAACCTCGACATCAAAAAGCACAAAAACGATCGCAAGTAAGTAATACGAAACGTTGAATCGAACCTGTGCTCCACCTATCGGATCTTTCCCGCCCTCGTAGGTCGTGTTCTTGAATCTGGCAGGGTTTCTCGGAGTGATCTGCTTCACAATGAACAAGATGACAAACGGTATGATCAATGCCAAAATGAGCATTACTACAATCGGTATGTAGTCTAGTATCGCATCCGTCATCGTGTCAACCTCCTAATCATATCTTCAAGCCTCCTTTAGTATACGCTTATGATATCCGGTCATAATCGACCTATATTGTCACGTTTCTATGACTGTACCATAGTATAAAAGGTTTATCATATCAAGATGCGGTCAACTTATCGGACGCTGTAGCGGATTTCGGGCGATGGGAAAAAGATTAATAAGGGATGTGTTGCTCTAGCAAGGCACTGTCAGTTTTTCCAGTGGAGTTGCCATGCCCTCTAATTCTACCGCCGAGTGCGCAGATCTGCGCGGAGGGTTGAAAACGGTCTTGAAACTCTTTGTACCATCAGCGTTCGGCGCTGCTTCGCAGACCGCGGTGATAAATCACCCGGATATTTAGGACAGTACCCTATCGAGCATATCTTATATTAGGGGTTACCCGCTCCCGCCGACCATCGCGCGGCTTACAAGAATGTGTGGCGAGCCATCGCTCACAGGCACTGTCTGCCCGCTCTTCCCGCACCTGCCCGAATGAAACGCGAGATCGTCTCCGACCGCTGCTATGTTCTTTAGTATCTCAAGCGTCTGCCCGGAGAGCGAGACATCCCGCAGCATCTCACATATCTCACCATTCCGCACCACATACCCGAGTTCGGCATTGAACTGGAAGATTCCCTCACCTGTGTTGACCTGCCCGCCGCGCGATCCTTTGAGGTAAACACCATCCCTTAGTTCTGCGATTATCTCCTCAAAACTCATATCACGGTTTGCAATGAATGTGTTGCTCATTCTCGGTATCGGAATGGCGCATCCTTGTGCACGCGCGTTTCCGCCGCCACTACCACCATTACCACTACTGTCACCACCACTGCCAGCACTACTGCTGCCGCCACCAAGCCTGCCTGCAGTCTCTCGTGAGTGCAGATACGAGGTGAGCACGCCGCAATCGATCAGCGTGGTCCGTTTCGCGGGCACACCTTCCGCATCGAACGGATAGTATCCGTACTCGTGCATCGTCGGGTCATCGTAGACCGTGACATGCTGCGATGCGATCCGCTCCCCTATTTTACCGGCGAGGATCGAGGAGTTCTCAAGAACCAGATCCGCCTCCGCGGCATGTCCGACCGCCTCATGGATGAAGACGCCTGCAAGTTCGGGATCTAACACGCATGGCACGATCCCACCCTCTGGCTGGCAAGCATGTAGCAGTTCTGCCGCGGTTCTTCCTGCCTTCTCTGCAAGAGCGAGAACGTCGTATTTTTTGAATAACTCGTAACCACAGACGCCGAATCTGCTCTTCCTTCCGGACTGGTACGTCGCGCCATCGGATGCGACCGCGGTGATGCCAAAACCGGTACGAAACACCTCGTGTTCGAGATCAAGTCCTTCCGAACTCTGATACCTGACTTTGGCGCATGATTCGGAGTAGACCACAGTTGTGCTGGTGATGCCATCGGTACACGCGTGTTGCTCGATATCCCTGATCAGTTCGATCTTTTCTTCGATCGGGATGTCTCTTGGATCTTCTTTTACGGATAACTCAGTCAACATTTCCGCTTCTCCGATCGGAGCCAGATGCACCGCATCTCTTGGAACGGTCCTGTTGATGCTTGCAGCGAGTTCCTCTGCCGACCGGAGTGCCTGATCAAGGTTTGCCAGATCATCCGTCGTCACAAAACCCCATGAACCCCCCAAGAGCGCACGGATACCCGCGCTGCTCGTGAAACTGTTTGTTATCTCCTCGATCTTTCCATTATCGAGCACGATGCTGGTGGAATATCCGGACAGGATCCGGATATCGTAAAAATCACAATGCATAGTCTAGCTCTTCTTTGCCGATGCGCATATATCTTTGGGGTTTATGGGGCTATTGTGCTGCTGCCGTGTATACTTGCAGAGCGAATGGTGAAAGAGATAAGATATATATATATTGTCAAATCATTAAAGAAGTGTTTGTACTTCTAAATAGGACTGGAATGTGGTAACATGGTCAGGAGATATATCCTGCTGGCGTTTGTAAATCTGCTTTTGGTGGTCGCATGTTCAGCAATTCTCATTTTGAAAAATTGAGTGAACCGCCCCGCAAAGCAAATACGTTTATATAACATCATCTCACAAATGTACCCCATAAATCTATAAAGATATGCATGGCGGTGTTGACAATTTTCGATCAAATAATAAAATCACTTCGATTGGCGATCCAGAGCTTTCCAGACAAACGTACTGGAAAGAATTTGACATACACCATAGAAGATATTGTTTTGAGTGCTTTTTCAGTGTTTTTCAT
>DAOUXE010000093.1 GCA_030666765.1 Methanosarcinales archaeon | reverse complement strand
GATGTAGCAGTGCTCTCTTCAGGAGGTGCCTGAACGGGTTTTCATCCGGGCGCTGTTCGTTGTCGTGGTGTTTGTGGTTGTTCATGTTATTTGCCTCCTTTTGCTCAGACTTATCGATTGATCGACCTGTCTGATTGTATAGGTGTATGAATAGTACTTAAACCTTCCGATTAATCGAAAGGTTGTGTGATGAAACGGGGTATCTTACAACACAATCACAACCACACGCCCCCTCCCGACCTTGCACCCAACTCAATTCATAGGGGGTCGAATCGCCTAACAATCTCGTCCGCAATCATATCCCTGTTATCCTTCGTCACCGCGATCAGATCGAACTCTGCCCTGATCCGCTCTGCCAGAGGATGAACCGATCGCTGGTGAAGCACGACAAGCATATCTCTATCAGACGTCAGTACCTCTTCCACCGCCCGGATAAACCTCTGCGACGTAAGTTCCATCGACGCGATCTCATCGATCACGATCAGATCGGTACCAACCGCACTCAAAATCGCGCTTACCCCGATCCGGTCCAGATCGCTCATATTGACATGATACTTCCCGACCCTGGGTCCATCTCCCCTGATATGGGCAAGCACTCCCTTTACGCGGGTCTGCAGATCGAGCAGTTCAAACCCGACCCGCCTGCCCCTGTTATCTCCGCCCCCGCTATCCCATTCTGTGATGTCAGAGCAGATCATGCCGCCGGTGCTTCTGCCCAGACGATCGACAACAGCCATGCAGACCGTCGTCTTCCCGACCCCGGGCTGACCTGTTATCGCTACCAGCGCCCTCATCACTCAGATTTCGGATACCAGATCCATGAGTGCTGCTTTCGGGTCGGGTGCACGCACGATCCCGGATGCGAGCAGCACGCCCTTCGCGCCAAGTTCCAGTGCTGCCGTCATATCTTCGCCTTTCGAGATGCCAGCGCCGCAGAGCACCGGAACATCGGGATCGATTCCCAACGCAGCATCCACCGCACCGGAAACAATCTCTGGATCGGCCGTTGAAACAGGTATTCCTGTACCTATCAATTCAGGCGGTTCGATCGCGACAAAATCTGGCTTTAATGCTGCGGCTGCTTTCGTGGTTGCGATGTTGTTGCTGCACACAATCGTTGCAATATCGGTGCGGCGTGCCGCCCGGATTGCAGCGTCGATCTCGGCGAGCGTGAGCCTCCGCTCTGAGTGATTGATCAATGTCCCGATCGCGCCTGCGTCACGCACAGCTTCTGCAAGCACATGCCCGGTGCCGCTGCCTGCGGATGCGCCGTCGATGTGCTGCGCAAATACCGGGACGCCGGTCTCTACGACCGGACGGATGTCTGATGATTGCGGCACGGCTATGATTGTGATGCCCGCATCCCTGCTAACGTCGCTGCATATCTCGCCGAGGCGGACAGCGTTTTTGCCGGTTGCCTCGATATAGGTCTTGAAGTTCAACACCACCAGTGGAGTTTTCAGTTGTTTCATCAATAGGATCTCCTGTTAAATGCCCCTGTTGGGTGGGGATGTTAGATCGGAAATTTCTTAAAGATATCGATATTCTTTCGGGAAACACCAAGCGCCACGCAAATGGCTTTGGTTCTGGTCGACTGTGCCCAGATCCGCCATCCTCTCAAGGATCTTCTCGTGAGTGCCTTTGAAACTTACTGTAACTGTCGTCAACTGTAATCACCTCGATGATATGGTCAGTACTTTCTCCCTCATAACTTTAATGCCCACACACACCAAGCACACGGTAAGCACACAGCAAGAACGGCTCGCAGGGGCTGCTATAAATTTAAGTATTCCGGTAACATTGATTCTCACCATGGTGAAAGAGATGACAGTGGAGGACCTAAATCTTATGGAATATATACCGCAGAAGGTGGCTGAGATATCTAACACCAGCTAACACCCTATCAACGATAACGAGGAATATTCATGACCACACAATCAGAAAAAATCTACGAACAGGCAAAGAATGTAATTCCTGGAGGAGTCAGTTCCCCGGTACGTGCGATAAAGCCATACCCGTTCTACACAGCATCAGCAAGTGGGTGCAGAATCACAGACGCCGATGGGAACCAATACGTCGATTACTGCATGGGGTACGGTCCGCTGATTCTCGGACATGCGCATCCGAGGGTCATGGACGCGGTCACAGACCAGCTAAGTCGCGGCTGGCTCTATGGCACCCCGATCGAGGCGGAGGTGCGGCTTGCAACAAAGATCGCATCCATCTATCCGAGTATCGACATGCTACGGTTCATATCATCCGGAACAGAGTCGACCATGAGCGCGCTTCGTGCCGCACGCGGGTACACAGGCAGGAACAAGTTCTTAAAGATCGAGGGTGGGTTTCATGGCGCACACGATGCGGTTCTCGTAAAGGCAGGATCGGGCGCGACCACGCAAGGAACGCCAGATTCTCTTGGGATACCGCCTGATTTCACGAAACACACGCTTCAGGTTCAGTACAACGATATCGAGGCGATGACAGACATGATCGAATCGAACCGGGACGATCTGGCAGCTGTGATCCTTGAACCGGTGCTCGGAAACATCGGACCAATCTTGCCGGATCAGGACTATCTTACGGACGTGCGCAAGGTCACAGAGGAGAACGACGTGCTCCTGATCTTTGATGAGGTCATCACAGGATTCCGGCTTGCACTTGGCGGCGCACAGGAGTATTTCGGCGTCGTTCCTGACATGACGACGCTTGGGAAGATCATCGGTGGAGGATTTCCGATCGGAGTTTTCGGCGGAAGAAAGGAGATTATGGAACTGATATCTCCTTCCGGCGGCGTTTATCAGGCAGGAACGTTCAGCGGAAACCCGGTCTCGATAGCAGCAGGGCTTGCCGTGCTGGATGTACTCGAATCAGAGAATGTACATGCCAGACTGAACGCAGAAGGTGGTAAACTCCGTGCTGCACTTCAGGATCTAGTATCTGACCTCAAACTACCGTACACCGTTTCAGGAATTGCGAGTATGTTTAAGATATTCTTCGGAAACATGCCGCGCAACTATCAGGATGCCCTCACGTGCGATAAAGAGGGGTATCTGCGATTCTTCCACCGGATGCTCGGGGAAGGGATTTTCCTGCCTCCATCGCAGTTTGAAACCAATTTCTTAAGCATTGTGCACACGAAAGAGGATATCGATAAGACGATAGATGCTTATGCCGCGAGTCTGAGATGATCATGAACATGATGATACTCTGTGATAGGAACCACAAGATTACTCAGATTTCCACAAGATTTCTGTCTTAATCTTGTAGTATGTGTTTAGCTAACCACGAGATTACACTGATTTCCACAAGATTTCTATGTCAATCTCGTGTAATCTCGTGGTTTTATATGTAGATATCCACACAATACTTGAGCAAGTACATGATCATCACGTTTGTAACCGGAAACAGTCATAAGGTCGAGGAGGCGGTCGCAATCTGCATGCCGCTTGGAATTGAGATCAAGCAGAATGATTGCGGCTATCCCGAACTACAGGAGGATGATGTTGCGGCAGTTGCTGCGTACGGGGCAGAGAATGTGGCGAATCGGCTTGGCTCTGCTGTGATCGTTGAGGATACCGGCTTCTATATCGATGCGCTGTGTGGGTTTCCAGGACCTTATGCCGCGTATGTCCAGGACACCATCGGTAACGCGGGCATCTTATCGCTGATGCAAGACATCGGTAACCGGAGCGCCACGTTCAGGTCGGTTATCGGGTACTGCGATCCAGGCACGGACGCGGTTACATTCGAAGGCGCGGTCACCGGAAGGATCGCGTATCAGTCAGAAGGCGAGCGCGGCTTTGGGTACGATCCGATCTTCGAGATCGATGGTGTCACGCTTGCATCAATGGGTGATGCGAAAAATAAGATATCCCACAGAGGGAAATCCTTTGAGAAGTTCGCGGGTTGGTTTATGGGGCGCGAGGCGCGGTAAAGTTGTGCATCCCCTGGACATGACTGCCCCCATACAAGGGGTTTGATTAATAAACGACTTCAGCGAAAAGAGACCTCATGCGAATCGAGATCAACCCGGATATCAAATACCGACCAGGCACCCAGCGGGTATTTGACTACGAGACAACACTTTCCAATATCGAAAATATCTTTTCTGACATCGGGGTGACCGAACTTAATGATATAACGCATCTCGATCGTGTCGGGGTTCCCGTGGTTGCCGCGACCAGACCGAGCGCGGGGGCGGGCGCGATATCAGTCTACTCTGGCAAAGGGGCAACCAAGATTCAGGCGAGGATATCCGCGATAATGGAATCCGTTGAGAGATGTTTTGCCGAGATACCGGAAACAAATATCGATTTTAGAGATAAAACGATCGACACGAATCGAGTTATCAAAACTTATGAAGATCTTAAAGATGCAAACGCGATCGACCCCGAAACGCTACTACTTCCCGAACCGATCACGTCAGGGACTAAACTCGAATGGATGAGCGGGTGGGATATTCTGAATGACTGTGAGACGCTTGTGCCTGCAAATGCCATATACCACCCATTCATCAGCGGAATGTTTCTGTTCCGCAGCAACACAAGCGGACTCGCATCAGGAAATACGATCGAAGAGGCGATCGTGCACGGACTGCTTGAGGTGATCGAGCGAGATGCCCTAAGCATCGCAGAATATTCCAGAAACGTTGGAACAGAGATCATCTTACAGGAAGGTGACGGCGAGGTGTACGACCTCAAGACCAAGTTCGAGAGCAACGATATTCCTGTGAAACTGTGGCTCCTTCCATCGATAACAGGGATTCCTGTTGTGGTTGCCGCGCTCGATGATATTAAAACCAAGGATCCAACGATGCTTGTGATGGGTGCAGGTGCGCACCTAAGCCCGGAACACGCAATCTTCCGTGCACTTACTGAAGCTGCGCAGTTCCGGCTGGCGCAGATATCAGGTGCGCGAGAGGATGTGCAGAATAGAAGCGGTTTCGTTGTGGGCGCCGGGTATGATCGGATGAAGCGGATGAATAAATTCTGGTACGAGGATCGCGAGACCACCACACTTCCGGAGATTCCTGACCTCTCGTCTGATACGCCCGCAGGAAGCATCCGGACAATCGTAGAGCGGCTACGACTCTGTGGTGCAGCCGAACACGTGATCATCGTTGACATCTCCCAGCCATGGATCGATGTGCCGGTAATCAGAGCGATCATCCCGACCTTCGAACTGTACACGGTTGACCGTGAGCGAATCGGGGCGCGTGCGAGAGCGGCGCGGAAAGAGCGCGGAAGGGACGCTATGCGTGCAAGACGGGCGCAGAGGGGTGGAGGTCGGGGGGTTTAGTTGTAGTAGGGGGATAAGCGTAGGTGCGGCGTGGGCGTGGATTATACATGACTTTCCTCGGCACAATAGCTATTGGGAATACGCTTGCAACTGCCAGAACGAGTTGAAATCGGTGCTGGGTGGGTTGGTTAGTAGTAAAAATTAGGTAACTGCTCAAGTATGTTGATTGGTCACCCGACTCTGGTTGTCAAGTAAGGCTCACAGCGGACACAATCGAAAACTCCAGTGAAAACATTCTGATTTTATGGTGGTGTGCATGTGTTCGAACATTCGTGCAATTCGCCAAGCCGACAAGAAGTTGCATCACAGATTGCCCAAGCGGGCTGCCCTGTCCATTCGGGGTAATCCTACTGCGGAAT
>DAOUXE010000122.1 GCA_030666765.1 Methanosarcinales archaeon | reverse complement strand
GGTAATCGTGATCGACCAGAGCCCGATCGGACGGACGCCCCGCTCCAACCCTGCCACCTACACCAAGGTCTTTGACGAGATCAGGAAAGTCTTTGCAGGGACAAAAGAAGCGAAACTACGCGGATACAAACCAGGGAGGTTCTCGTTTAACGTCAGGGGTGGCAGATGCGAAGCGTGTCAGGGCGACGGGCTGATCAAGATCGAGATGAACTTTTTGCCTGATATCTATATCGAGTGCGAGGAGTGTAACGGCAGGCGTTACAACAGGGAGACGCTTGAAGTGAGATACAAGGGGAAATCGATCGCCGACGTCCTTGGTATGAGTGTCGAAGAGGCAGCTATACTCTTTAAGAACATCCAGTCCATCAGGAACAAGCTTGTCACACTCTCAAGGGTCGGTCTCGACTACATCAAGCTTGGGCAGAGTTCGACGACGCTATCCGGCGGAGAAGCCCAGCGGATCAAATTGACGCGGGAACTCTCGAAGAGGGCGACTGGGCGGACGATATATCTACTTGACGAGCCGACGACGGGTCTTCATTTTCATGACGTGGACAAGCTCATCAATGTGCTAAACGACCTCGTCGCGATGGGAAACACGGTTGTTGTGATCGAGCACAACCTCGATGTCATCAAGTCTGCGGACCACATCATAGATCTGGGGCCAGAAGGTGGCGATGGCGGGGGGTATGTTGTTGCCGTGGGAACGCCTGAAGAGATCGCGAGGGCAGAGGGATCTTGTACAGGAGAGTTTCTCGGGGCAGTTCTGTGAGGGGGAGACGGACAGGGGGAAGAAGGATGCCTGACGACGGCATCCCTGCCCCAAAACGCCGGGAATAGGGGCACCTAATTTACACTTAATGCTCACCGAACAACAAAGTAGCAAAAGTACATGCTCGAGTGACTCGTGGTGGGAACCACAAGATTTGTGTGTTAATCTTGTGTAATCTCGTGGTTTCATACGCTAATATTCACACAATTTTGGATAAGTACTAGCAAAGTTGTCTGATGGTACTCCAGATCCAGGAGATCGCGAATGGCGCGAATTTGGTTGCCACGAAATCAAGGTGTTTTTACTGGAGTTTTCGAATTGTGCCACTCATAAGTATTCTACTTGAGAGTGCACTATACGGCTTGTGGCAGGACTGTAAGCCTTCATGACACAGCAGTCCCCTGCACATTGTCATGACGGCGCTTGCCTCAGTCCGAATGCATCCGCCAGCTCCGCGCCCCCTTTCCCGATCCCGAGCAGACGATCCTTGACGGTTGAGGTCGACATATATTTCTCAGTCCTTGTGCCGTCGTCCGATTCGATCTTTATCACAAATTCGTCCTTTGCCGCCCCGTGCGCGATACATTCGTTTGCGAATCTGCCATATTCCGCGAGCATGACCTTCAGCGCATCAGTGACGAGCGGTTCTCTAACCACGTTCATACCATTAAACGTCAGTCTCACAAGCGTCGCAACTTCACGTTTTTCCGCATCCCCCACATAACCGATCACCGCCTGCATGAGGCCAAGAATCCCATCGCTATCGATCTCTTGTGATATCAATTCATCTCTTGTCAGATTAACCGGCTCCGCACCGCCATACACTATCGAATAATCGTTGGTGGTAGGTTTCATCCAGATGCGGACCATTCTCGCACCCCTCCTGTCCTTAAATTCTGCGGTTACCTGATTATTTGAGTATGTGACGCCAGCCAAACGGTGATGTGACATATCCAGCATCTTCACAGCGTCTTCACTGTGAAATATACCTGCCTTTCTCGGAACCGGAATTGCGAACGAACCTACCAGATGCTTCACAATGACTGCATTCTTAAACCGCAGTTCATAAGCGAATGATAGCTCGCCAAGATCCGCTTTGAGCTCCCCGTGGAGTCCATTCTTCCCCTCCATACCAAGCGAATATACATATCTTGTGCCATATACGCCGAATTCGAGAAACGGACTGAGTATCTTGCAGATACGCTCCGAGTTGAGGTTGATCTTCTCAGCCAGATCAGTTAGTGACACATCAGACTCAAAATCGACCTTCGCCTTCTGCTGACCTACACAGGATGCGCATACCTCTGTGATTGCATTCTTGCAGACCTGTATCTCATCGGTGCTACCACCTCTGGCGAGCTCATTCATCTGCATCGTTACAGTGCTTTCGAATGTTCTCAGCCCATCGATTTTCATATCCTTCGCACGGTGGATCTCTTCCACCTCGTTATTATCCGAGATGATCTCGTCTTCAATCGGAACGACCGCCGCGGTCACGTCCAGCAGAGCCTCCAGATCGTGAATGAAATCACGCTTCGAGGGGAGTTCTATAGAGTCTTGGTATAGATATTTCATTATAACATCATCCGTGCAATTCCATACATGTCGTCGTACACCCGCTCTCCCGCGATGCCTGCTATCTCGAATATGACAGCTTCGGTTGTGAGGTACGTATCGACGTTATCACGCAAACAACCCACAGTCACGTCACCCCCCTTGCCAAGCGCGGCATGGAGATGGATGCTTGGGTCCCCATCCTTCCAGAGAATGTTTCCGATGCTGAGTATCTCGCAAGCGCCCGCGATCGAGTGCCACATCGGATCCGGAGGGACCGTGTCCTCCTTCGGCCCGGTCACGACCTGTATATTCTTAACTGCCCCTATTAGCATGAAGAATGCTTGCTTGATCTCTTCGGTCCTTGCGAGTTTTACGAGTTCGTCGAGCGGATCCTCATCATGATCAATGCGTGCGAGAAATACCCTACCAATCGCGCCTGCTGTGTAGTCCATCTCACCCCCGCCCGGTTGCTGGCAGGTGCTTCTTTATGCCATCGATCAATTCTCTGTGACCAAATGGCTTGGTGATATATGCATCAACGCCGATAACATGCAGACCGATCATCTTATCGATGGACTGCGCCTTTGCTGTGAGCATCACCACTGGGATATCCTTCGTTTCATTGTTTTTACGGATCGATTCGTACACCCCCCAGCCATCGATATCTTCCATCATAATATCCAGCAGGATCAGATCGGGTTTTGTATTTTTGAGCATGTCCAGCGCATCTTTACCGCTGTAGACTGGTAGTACCTCATAACCCTCGGTTTCAAGCACCAATGTGACCAGGTCCACCGTATCCGGTTCATCGTCCACAGCCATAATCCTTACACTCATGTACTGGATACATCTTGTAACAGATGCATAATAAAGTAATCCATCATCATGAGATAGAAACGTTTATGTGACATCACCAGAGAGAATACGATCAATGGCTAAAAAGAAAGAAAGCGGCAGCGGACTCATGTCTTCTGCGGGTCTGATGAGATATTATGATGCGGATGAGACCGCGGTACGCATCGATCCGAAGACTGTAGTTATACTCGCTGCTGTCGCGGGCATACTCGCGATCGCTCTTGGGTTTCAGTATGGAACCTGGCCCGGTTAAAGGTACTTCATCATGTATGCGCCCTCGCGTGCATACCCGCGCGTCCTGTAATACTCGCGCACACCGATACCACTTGTAACAGCAATCTTTGAAAATCCGTGCCCGGATGCAGTATCCTCTGCAGCAGCGAGCAGTTCACGCCCATAGCCCCGGTGCTGCCACTGACCCTCGCGAGGGCTGGACTCCACACCCAATGGCACCATCCGCCCATACACCACCAGTTCACGCACGAGAGCAGCGTTTACCAGTTCTGCCCGGTGCGGAGAATCCGGGAACCGCAGCCGCAAAAAACCGATTAAGATATTGTTTCTCCGATCTTCAAACGATATGAAGTGCTCGGTCCCGCCACATGCACTGTACGTCTCGACCAATAATTCAATCTTCTCAGGTGTCCTTCCACGTAGCGACGCATGTCCTACCTCGCGGCACCTGATACACCTGCATGACCCGCCCATCGACAAAAGCCGCTCTTCTGCAAGCTGGCGGATGTTGCTCTTTGTGACGCCTGCCGCAATCTGCTGCGCGGGAATGTCCCGCTGAATCCGCTGCAACCGCACCCACTTCGGAAGCATGCCCTTGATATCTGCAAGCAGCCCGATCGCGGAGTCGTTGTCAAGCGACTGGTAGCTGCCATCCTTCCACCACTGGTGGAGCACGGTTCCCTCGGTGACGAGCGTGGGATATATCTTCAGATGGTCAGGGCAGAACGCGGGGTCATTAAAGAGTGTCTTAAACATACTCAGGTCATCGCTGGCATCAGATCCGGGAAGCCCGATCATTATATGGAATCCGACCTTAAGCCCGCTGTCTCGCAGACGCTTGTTGGCCGCGACTGCGTCCTGCACGGTGTGCCCGCGATTGATTGTCCGAAGTACGCGGTCATAGACGCTCTGAACCCCGACTTCCACCTTCGTTGCGCCCATCTCGAGCAGGTGGTTGATCTCCACCGTTGATAGATAGTCAGGGCGGGTTTCAAATGTAATCCCGATGTTCCTGACCGTGGCAGTCTCGTTTGTGGCAATTATTGGTTCAATATCAAGATCGGTATGGGGATCGGTATGGGGATCGGTATCGCTATTGATATCCTTATCTGCCACACCCGTACCGCCAAAATCATTCATAGCCGAAATCGCCTGTCCGACAAACCACTGCTGATAATCCGGCGGACGGGATGTGAATGTCCCACCCATCACGATCAGTTCAACTTTATCGACCGGATGCCCGATGCTCTGCAACTGCCGCAGCCGGACTGTTACCTGCTCGTACGGATCATAGTCGCACTGGATCGCGCGCATCGTGGCAGGCTCCCGCCCCATATAACTTTGCGGTGTCCGGAATGCGGATGCAGGACCGCCAGGGCACGGGATACATGCACCATGTGGGCACGGGTACGGTGAGGTCATCACCGCAACCACGGCAACGCCTGATATCGTGCGGACCGACTTTCGCTGTAGCAGATGGATCACGCGGGCACGCTCATCCGCAGAGCAGAGCAGAAGGATCTCCGAATTCTTTGGCAGACTCGGGAGTTTGTACTCTGAGCTGACCCGCTTCTTGGCGGCATCAAGCCCGCGATCACTCGTTATCTCGTGATTCAGAATCTGCAGAAGGATCTCGCGGCAGGCTGGTTCGAACATTTGTGTATAGGTATCATCGTGGTTGCATCTTAACGGTCGCGTGGGGTGGGTATCAACTACCAAGTGCTCACCGAACAATAAAAGCAAAAGTACATGCTCGAGTAACTCGTGGTAGAAACCACAAGATCACACGGATTTTCACAAGATTTCTGTGTTAATCTTGTGT
>DAOUXE010000173.1 GCA_030666765.1 Methanosarcinales archaeon | reverse complement strand
GAACTTCTCTGAGTCTTCCGATGTAGCGTTCTGATGGTTCTAATGGGAATCTACTTTCAATGGCCTCAACCTGAACCGCGTGCATAAAATAATTTTCGCCTTCGTTTCCAACAAAGAACTTATTTGTGACTTTTTCCAAACCACCCTCGAAATGATATGGATCTCCTCGGAATACATGCTCATAGAATGCTTCAAGCATCTCAAAATCGATTCCTCCAACTGCGTGCATAGCAATAGCAATGCTCCTGAGCACATGCTGCCCACTCGTGCTCAGTTCCCCATTATTCTCTAGAAATTTCAGGTGATCAAGCCAGGTATTAAAAGAATTTTCTGGCAGTGTTTGCAGGTCTTTTGGTGTTATCTCTTTTTTACCCTGTGCTTCCAATGTAAAAAAAAGCGAGATCACGTAAAGTGGCGTCCCATCACCAATCCGAAGAATCTTCTCCTTGACGTCATCCTTAACAGAGACACCAAAGTGTGCAGCACATCCCTCAACGAGCTCCAAACTTCTGAAATCCTCGAGTAACATCCCTTTTTCACGAGGCTCGAATCCATAATATTTATCCGATGCCCTCGATGTACCGATGAACAGAACCCTCCTATCCCCCTCCCTTGCCAACTGCTCGATCTGTTTGATGGCTGATTTGACGAGGTCATCCTTTGCTCTGTGTAGATCGTCCCAGACCACAACGAAAGAATCGAACTCCTGTAATTCAGCATCCAGAGTGGTTATTCCATCCTCCCTGAAGAATCTCCGTATCACAGCGAACCTATCGCAATCGAAGTCTTCGAGGACTCTCAACATAAATCGAGTCTTACCCGCTCCGGGCTTCCCAGTAACGATTAACTTGTTTGTGATCTTCAGCGCGTCCTTCACTTCTTTGATCTCATCTCGTTCAACATACCCGATCTCCGGCTTACCCCCTGAAATCTCACTTACCACTTCGTTTAAATCTGAGGTAATCAAAAATTGTCTCGATTCAGCTTCTTTTATCCTTCTAATATCTTCTGTTATCTCTTCTAAATATCTCTCAACGTTTTTTACTGCTTCGTTTGTGATGATTCCTTGTGTCTTCAATCCCATGAGTCCGGTAACTACAAACTCCTTAAACGCCCCATCTTTCTTAATCGCCTTCTCGCAAAACAACTCATAGTAGTTCTTCGCTAAATCTTCGAGAACATCGTCTCTCCCATTAAAATATTGAGAAACAAAAGACTTTCTGGCCTCTTCACTCACATCCAATCTCTCATGAAACTTGCGCAATAGGTTTTTATCATCTTTCAAACTTTTTAGAATGTCTTTAGCCTTAGCATCCTCAGCTTCTTTTATAGTTTTATCTAACGCTTTTTTCAGAATCCCGAAAGCATCCTTTTCCCCAATCCTTCCAATCAATCCCTTGGCAAGACCTGCCAAAGCGATGGCATCGCCAATTCCGATTGTTGCCGATAGCGAAAGTCCTATGGCGATTAACATTTCCAGCATTTCACTTTATTCATACCCTTCATCTTTTTAAGAGTTCATATTAGCAGAAAAGACAGCAAATACTAAAACGTTGAAAACCACATCCTCGATTTTCATGCACCCATCGCAACCACCACGACTCTAACTTTAATAGCTTGTCGCAGAAAATAGCATCTATGAGTCTCATCAAGAAGATGTTCGGCCCGAAACCAAGGATTGCGAAGAGCGATCCGATAGACGTGGTACGCATCAAACCAGACCCGATGGCGATTTACAAGAAGGAGCTTGAGGATTATTACATCGCAGCTTCAGTGGAGGTTGGGAATACCACAACCAAGTGTATACTTACAGCAACCAACATGAGTACCGGCATGGCGCAACACGTAAACAAGACCGTGCGGATGACGCGGGACGTGCGCCCACCAAAGGCGGGAGAAGATATCTTCGGAAGGACACTTACCGGAGTCGCGTTTACCCGCGAGTCGGTATCCGAACTGGTTTCCGAGACGATCATAGACTGCCTCAATGAGGCGAACCTCGATATCGATACGAACCTTCACTTTGTGGTGCGGTCAACAGGCGTTGTCGCGGGATTCGCATCGCCAGAGGAGGTTGGAAATTTCGTCCTTGCACTGGCTGATGGCTGCTTGAAAGCGGGAGTGTCGCCAAAGCACATGACTCCGGCGATGGGGATCGATACGGTCCCTGAGCAGTTCAAGAAACACAGCTTGATCGAGAAGGTTGCATTCCTTGGCGCGGTCGCAGGTGTGCTGCCGCCGACCGGGGCAACCGGAGTCGAGATCGTCGCAAACGAGATGGAGGGCGAGCTTGCGACAGCAGGCATCAAGGAAGGCGCAAAATGGGCGGACGTTGACTTCAGAAACCCGTGCCTATCGCTCGATTTCGGAACGACGCTCGATGGCAGGATCACGAACAATGAGACTCCGTATGCAAAAACGATCGGAAACTTCTGCGGGCTTGCCGGTGCAATACCGGATGCAATCGTGCAGGGAACCGGACTGGTGGACCCCGGGACCGGGACTGCTCTTGACATCTTCAAGGAGAAGATATCCGCAAGTGGCAAGAAGGCAAAGCAGGCAGAAAAGTACGCGGAAGAGGTGCACGAACACATCGCAATCGAGGTCGTCCCCGAGGGTAGGGATCGGTACGGCAGCGTCCCGGTGGACGCGACAGCAGCAAAGACGATCGGTGTAGTTCTGATCGGGTGCGACGTTGGCAAGGATGGAAGCGACAGGCCCGCACTTTCCGAGATCGGGAAGAAGGTATATGAGCACGATGGAATCAAGATGGTCGCAGCCATGATGGATCCGATCGCTGCGATCTCGGTAGAGCGGCTCGTGCAGACCGCGATTGACGCTGGGGTCGTAACGAAAGAGACTGCCATCGGAATCACAGGGAGAGCCGGCATCACCGGAAACAAGCCAGCACTGATACTCGAGCGGATTGTGAAGATGAACTTCTTCGATGATCCTGAGAGTCAGGTCGTCTTCGTGGACGATGGTCTTGCCAGAGGCGCTGCTGTGATGGCACGGTGCATGAACTCGCTTGGAGTGCCAAAGAACCCGATCGGCGGAAACCGCGGCGGTGGTTGTGTGCTTGCGGGGAGGATGGCGCTTCAGAATTCCGGATGATCCGGATGAGGGTGTGGCGGGGCGAAAGATGATTAGTATCATTCCGGTCAAGAAGAGGTGTGAATGTTGGGAAATGAGCTTGATATAAAGACCCTGGAAACATGGCTCTGGGAGGCTGCCTGTAAGATCAGGGGGGAGATCGATGCTCCCAAGTACAAAGACTATATTCTACCACTCATATTTCTGAAAAGACTCTCAGATGTCTTCGAAGATGAGATAATGAAACTATCTTCGGACTATGGTGGTAGAGATGTGGTCGAAGAACTGTTAAAGGGAGATCACAGTCTCGTTCGCTTTTATATACCAGAAAAATCAAGATGGGGCAGTGTTGCCATGCAGACAACCGGCATTGGAGAGTATTTAACCGATGCGGTCCGCACAATCTCCAGAGAGAATCCGAAACTTCTGGGTGTTGTTGATATAGTGGACTTCAATGAAACGGCTGCAGGACAGAGAATCATCAGCGAGGATAAACTGAAGACTCTTATAGACGTTCTGGGCAGATACAGACTTGGATTAAGAGACGTTGAGCCAGATATCATTGGCAGGGCTTATGAATATCTCTTGCGGAAGTTTGCTGAGGGTTCCGGGCAGAGCGCGGGTGAGTTCTACACCCCGGGAGAGGTTGCCGTACTGATGTCACACATTCTTGATCCGGAGCCTGATAAGGAGATATATGACCCATGCTGCGGTTCTGGTGGTTTGTTGATCAAATGCTATCTGCGATTCAGAGAAAAATACGATGAAGACCCATCCATCGCACCTTTGAGGTTTTATGGTCAGGAGATTCTGCATGCAACGTTTGCGATGGCAAAGATGAACGCATTCATTCATGACATAGAGGCGGAGATTTCACTCGGCGATACGATGATGCGACCTGCTTTTTTAAATCCGGATGGTTCGCTTGGCGCGTTCGATATAGTAACAGCAAATCCCATGTGGAACCAGGATTTTTCGCAGGACACTTATGAAAGTGATCCATACAACCGTTT
>DAOUXE010000121.1 GCA_030666765.1 Methanosarcinales archaeon | reverse complement strand
GGGGTACTGTAACCAAACCTATAATTTAACCACAAAGTACGCGGAGGGGCGCGGAGGGGAAATAAGCGGTCAACTACTCTGTGTTCCTCCGCGCTCTTTGCGGTTATTTTTCTTGCTAGAAAGTACAGAATCGCAATCGTGCGACCAATCAACTACTTGAGTAGTTACTAATAGCCGAACATTATACCTCAATCTCACATCATTTTCACCATGTTGCAGGTGGTAAAACCATTTCATGACGGGTTTCATATCGGCTTTCCATCATAATCCGCGCACCACTCACACAAAACTACACAAAAGCCATAAAAATAGTTACCTTTCAAAGATGTAGTGAAAAACACTATCATCCGGCTCAATTGATAGTAACTACTGTTTATATTTAAAATTAAACTGGCGGCGCATAAGCACCGCCAGAATCACAATCCCGATCACAATCCGATCTTCCTGGCAGCTGCCTGCGCGAGTACGAGTGCATCCACCGATGTGAGCTTGCCATCACCGTCCATGTCACCCCACATTCGCCCGATGCCCTGTGAGTTTACCCAGTAGCCCCGAGGCGTGTCTGCTTCTTCGTCCCAAAGATCAGGAACGCCGTCACCGTCGTTGTCGTTGGTATTGCATTCCCCCGTCGGTGGGTATGTGTCATCGCCTGGTGCCTCTTCGATTGTGCGCGTGACGAAGGGGTAGAATCTCAGCACATCGTCGTCTGCAATCCTGAAGTGGATGTTATCCATGATCTGTTCGGTGGTTCCGGCATCCAGATCGATGGTTTCATCGTTTCTGAGGACGATCCCAGCGGAACTTACGGTCACGACCTCCATGCTCCCAAACTCATCTCCGGTATCGATCGTAAGCACATCATCATCGATCAGGAAGACGTACATGACCTGCACGATGTTGGATTCGGTTCCTCTGAATATAGCATCCACGTAGCACGAGAAGACCGGAATATCTTCCTCGCCACCAATGTCTGAAGTGTAGGTGTATACGCGATCCTGCTGCGTACCACTGGTCAACACCACTTCGTTGTCGAGTTCCTTACCGTCTTTCTTTAGCGAGAACCATACTCGGTCATATTCGAGGTCGATCTGGTTAGCGGTAAGCGCGAATCCGCCGCCGATGTCCCATTCCTCACCAGCTGCCATGGTCATCTTATCACCATCCTCGAACTCGACCAGCAATCTGCAGAGTTTGTTGGCATTGTTATCGATTGCCACATACCCATCTGCCATAAATCCTTCGATGAAGTAGCCGCAGTCGCCGTCAGGGTGGTCACTCTCGACAGTCAAGCCCAAATCTTCATGAAGTTCATATTCCAGATATGCCGGATGAGTTTCGTACACCACGGTGCCTTCATCGAGTACTCGATCAGACGGGAAGCTTGTTGCGGACATGTTGATCGTTAGCGTCTCTGTTGCTATGTCATCATCCACCCCATACCGGAAACCAGCGAAGTTGCTGTAATCCCATACCTGATCTGCACCGGATGAGAGGTCGGCAGCATCCGGTTCCACAACGGTACCGCGAACCTCGTAGATGCCTGGTTCTGTGTACTCAATCATCGGACAGAACCGGATCGCAGAATCATTATCCGCAGTCCTGAAGTGCATGTTGCCCATGATCCGTTCCCTGGCGCCCATATCGAGATCAAAGGTCTCCTCATTGTTTATCAGATTGACTTCACTCTTGTTTGCAGTCACCACTTCCATAATGCCGTATGTGTCACTGGTCTTGATCTCCATGACCTCGTCATCGATCAGGAAGACGTACATGACCTGCACGACGTTGGATTCGGTTCCTATGAATATAGCATCCACGTAACACGAGAAGACCGGAATATCTTCCTCGCCACCGATGTCAGAAGTGTAAGTATATACGCGATCCTGTTGAGTACTAGTGGTCGACACTACTTCATTGTCGAGTTCCTTGCCGTCTTTCTTTAGCGAGAACCAGACCTTGTCCCCCTCGAGATCGATCTGATTGGCAGTGAGTGCGAATCCGCCACCAATGTCCCATTCCTCTCCGATTGCAAGCGTCTTCTTATCAGCATCCTCGAACTCGGCCAGCAATCTGCAGAGTTTGTTGGCATTGTTATCGATTGCCACATACTCATCTGCCATAAATCCCTCGATGAAGTAGCCGCAGTCGCCGTCAGGGTGATCACTTTCGACAGTCAGGTTTTCATTCTCGTGGAGTTCATATTCATGGAACACCGTATGAGTGGTATACACCAGAGCACCTTCGTCAATCGTCCGGTCGTTGGTAAGGTTGTTCAACGTGCCTGCCATGATCCACAGATTCTCGGTCAGCAGATCGTCGTCAAGGTCATACCAGAAACCAGCGAAGTTGTATGCGTTCCATACCAGATCCTTATCCTGTGTGCCAGTAACATTCACTACCTCACCGCGGATCTCGACAGGTCTGTCTATAGTGTGCGGTGTGGGGGTTGGGGTTGGTTCCGGCTCAGGAGTTGGGCATTTACGTCCAATGTATGGATAGTACCGGTAATTATTCACCCCATTCCCATCCATGTCCTCGGCAACACGAATCCGGAGATCTCCTGCTATACCGATATCGCCTCTGTGAAGGTCGATGTTTTCGCTGTTTGTGAGCCGGACCGATTCGGGTGTAACCGTCTCCGTATTCATCATGCCATCGCCCGTCTCGATGACCTTGATAGGATCTCCATCGATCAGTATCGCATGTTTGAATTGTGCGATATTGGCATCCGTGCCGCGAAAGATCGCGTCCACATACACGCTGAAGATCGGTACATCAGCCTCAGCCCCCACATCAGCCTGATACACGAAGGTGCTCGTTGTCGGAGTGTTCCATATCGCAACATCGTAAGCTCCGGGAAATCCGCTAATGCTCATACAGTCGCCAAACCAATCTCCGGTTTCATGCGGCCGGATGACCGACGATGTCACCTCCACACCGTTCTTGAAGAGCGAGAGCCGGACCTCATACGCATCAAGATCGATCCACATCACAACAAGGGAGTATCCAGCCCCGAGATCCCACTCATCGCCTGCTGCAAGCATCTTACGGTCGCACTCATCCATCTCAAAGATGATTGGCGATATCACATACGGCTTGCCATTAATCGCCATGTAGCTCTCCCCAAACCATCCGATCGCGAAGTATTCGCCGATCTCGGGGTTTTTGTAGCATGACTCGACCCTGTATGCGGTATACACGAGATCGCCTGCCTCGATGGTATCCGGAACCGTAACGGTCGATGTGAGCGAGTCAGACATCAGGTCTCGAGCCACATCGTAATAGAGTCCTGCAAAGTTCTGTCCGGTCCAGATGAACGGCGCGATCTGGGTTGCAGCGTCCACGACCTCGCCGCGGATCTCGATTGTGCATGTTGGTGTTTCCACGGGTGGTGGTGGAGCTGGTGTTGGTGGAGCTGGTGTTGGTGTCTCCTCTGGTTCCGGAGTTGGTTCCGGAACCGCTGTTACAGCCTCTACTGGCGTTGACGTCTCAATCCATCCCGGCGGGCAGGTGCCGTTACCGCCCCCGCCGCCCCGCGTCTCGTTTATCTCCGCGCCTGCTGGTATGCTGAATACCATAGCCGCGAGTGCGATCACTATAATTGTTCGTTTGTCCATATTTACACCTCGTCAGTGTATGTTAAAGTCCGGATTCACTATTTATCGTCATCCTATAAAGTCTTACTTCTGCAGGGGCTTGCCACACCGACCGGACACCATAGACCATGACCACTCCGCCATCAGAAACCATGATTAGTCATGAAGGCGATACATCTGGTATAATGACCTCATTTAAGGAATTCGCGGATGCCTGCGAGACGATCGAGGGGATCGCAAGTTCGCTTGAGATGACGACTGTGGTATCAGCCCTTCTCCGGAGGATCAGCGAATCCGGCGATCCCGACACCGAACTTGCCATAGTCTCCAGGTTCATCATGGGCCGGGTATTTCCTGATTGGAGCAATATCGAACTCGGTGTCGGTCCTTCGCTGCTATATGACGCGATATCAAGGGCGTCGGGTCTGCCGGTATTGCGAATCAAGCAACTGGTACGTGAGACCGGGGACGTGGGCGAGACTGCAAAAGTTGCACTCGAGAAGGGGGATGAGGCATCGAAAACACAGACAACGTTTCTCGATTTTGCTGGCGATGGTGGCACGGCTCCGGCAACAGGGATTACCATTACCATCGAGGACGTCTTTGAGAGGATGAACTCGATCGCTCATGCGTCGGGCAAGGGTTCGCAGCAGATAAAGGTAAAGCACCTGCAGTACTTATTCGGGACAACGTCCCCTGTTGAATCGAAGTATCTGGCACGTATCATGCTTGAAGAACTCAGGATCGGCGTCGGAGAAGGGATTGTCCGGGATGCCATTGCTCAGGCATTTTCGGAGGATGTTGGTGCGGTTGAGCGTGCCTACATGCTGATAAACGATCTCGGCGAGGTTTCTGTGACTGCGTTTCACCATGATCTTGATGCGGTTGCGATCAGGATCGGCAGACCGATCAAACCGATGCTTGCGCAACTTGGCAGTTTCGACGATATAATAGCGGTCTATGCTATCGAATGGAAGTTCGATGGCACGCGGGTGCAGATACATAAGGACCGCGACCACGTCCGGATATTTTCAAGAAGACTCGAAGACGTGACAAACTCGCTTCCTGATATCGTGAAACTGGTAAAATCCAGGATAACCGCGAATCGGGCGATTCTCGATGGCGAGGTGGTTGCTGTCGGGGAGGATGGGAAGCCGCTTGCATTCCAGGAGATTCTGAAGCGGTTCCGTCGGAAGTATGACATAGCAGCGATGGTGCAGAAGATCCCTCTCTACTTGAATCTCTTCGATATTATGTACCTTGATGGCGTCTCGCTGATTGATGAGGATATTCGTGCCCGGAGAGAACGGCTCGAGGGGATTGTGAAGCCGCATGAGCAGCTAAGAGTAGCAGAGCAGGTGTTGACAGATGATCCTGCCACAGCGCATGCAGTCTACCTGGCGGCTCTCGATGCAGGGCACGAGGGAGTCATGCTGAAGAACCCGGATTCGATCTACTCTCCGGGAAAACGCGGCAAGAACTGGCTTAAGGTGAAACCGATCATGGAAACCCTTGATCTCGTCGTTGTTGGAGCGGACTGGGGCGAGGGGCGGCGTGCGAACATGATCGGCTCGTACCTGCTTGCATGTTACGACACTGGTACCGGAGAGTTCCTTGAGATCGGCAGGGTCGGCACAGGCATAACCGATGAGCAGTT
>DAOUXE010000098.1 GCA_030666765.1 Methanosarcinales archaeon | reverse complement strand
AGGTTGTGGGCTGTGATGAATCGCTGGTTCTTCGGGTCCCAGACCACGCTGAGCTTGGTGTTTCCAAGACTGAGTGTGTATGCGTGATAGGGTCCGGGGGTATCTTTGGGTTTCCTGTCCCGTTTCTTTGGATCCGGATCCAGCCGTCCACTGATCGCAAGTCTGTGTCCAGCATGACCGATCGCTCCGCTGCCTTCGGATTCGCTGATTTTTTCTTTCTCGCCTGTTGGCAGAATGTCCTGCCAGAAGCATCTGGTGGTATCCCAGACGCGGCGGATGCGGGCGAAGGATGGATTTTTGGTTTTAGCAGTCCCGTTACCCACGTCCACAGCCAGCGTCTTTATCATAGTCCCTTCCATCCAATGGACTGAATCAAAGAATCCCACAATCAAAGAGATTCTTCCGTTTGCATCTGCTACCTCATCTATCCAGATAGTATTCTTGAGATCCTTGGCCCATTCCATGGAACGGTCAGCACGCCTTTCCTCACAAATCCAACAGACCTTTCGTTCAATTGCCTTGCAAGTTTGACATGTATCAGGACAAGATTTTCTTGCTTCTTTCCTGTAGTAGTGCTCGTTGATATCAGGTGCTCCATAGCCCTGCGGCCTCAAACCACATACAACGCAAAGCTCCTCTGAGCGGGGTGACCACCATTTAGAGACTTCGTGCGTGTTGCTTTGCAAGAATACATCCTCGGAAAGATGTGCTCCGATGGGGGGTAATTCATAAGTTCGGTCCGGCAACTGCGCATGCCATGTCTCTGAAAGATTGTCTTCGTTAAGTGATAGAAGCACTTCGCCACCAAGAGATAGTAGTGGATTGTCTTTAACAGTTCCTTCCCCAAAACTTTTCAAAATAAGATCTATGAGATGGTCTCCGTTCTTATCCTGATACGCTAAAATATTATCGAGGTCTGGGAAAACAAAGATACTGCCATTTTCGTCACGATATGCTTCCATAGCCAGCGGATATTTTTCTTCCAGGAGGATTTTTACTTTATCCAGAGCATCTTGAATAATTTCACGGCGAACAAGTATATCTGAGATTCGGTGAGATTTCTGGAGGTATTCAAGACCAGCAAAGCGAACGCTGAAAAGCTTCCAGCTCATTTGATTGGGCTTAATGTTATCGTTTGTTAGAACTACTCTGGCTATAGCTGTCTTGTAGAGCGCTGCCACCACAAACGACCAATCCCACAGGGTCACTTCGTTTGTAGGTCGGCGGGTATCACCTAATGCACATTTGAATGCATCATCAATCTTTTCTAAAAAACAGGTTCTATTATATAGATTACTCCCTAATATGGCGTGCAGTCTTGTCGTTAAACCTCCAAGTTGAAATGACACTTCAAAACCAAATGGACTGGACATGAAAACAGACGGTTGAACTGTGTTTTCAGTTGGTTCTTCTTTTTCCACATGTGCCGCGCCATGACATCTCCCTAAAATTTCTGAATATAAACCATTTTTACCTAATGGCTGAGATACACGGCCAACAAACCCAGGACGGCCAAAGTAGATAAGTTCGCGTAATGTATACCCCACCCCCAATGCTATATTTTTGTCCAAAATAGGTAAAAAATTTTGTATTCCGCGCCAGAGTGCAGCTTGGTGATTCGCCTCTTCTAATCGCTCGTCTACCCGGCCAGTGCTGAAACTAAAACGTTGAAGCTCCTTTGGTTCAAAAATTGCTTTGTGCGGATTTATATTCCCCGGGTTTTTTGCATTGCTTTCTCTCGATTGGAACCCTTTACCCTCTGGATCATTTATGAACGGATCCGTGCACTTTCCCATATCGTGCAGCCACGCCGCAACCTCTGCAAGCAGCAGCGCATCCCGGAGGTCTGTAAGTTTCTCCATATCCCCGGTCACTTTGATCCCTCCATCTTCTCCGCATTCTCGGCAATCTCCTTCGTCTGCCTCACAAATTCACTAAGACTCTTGAACTCCCATCCAGGCGATTTAGCGGGAGGCGCGTCTCTCTGAAGATGTGCCCTCCACGCCTTGCCATGGGCGACATACCATCGCATAAACTTCCTGTACTCAGATTGACTTCCACCATCTACCGGATTTCTTCCTTCATGTACCCTTCTTCCATATTTCACAATCCTCATCGGCTTCCCATCATCTCCACGGACCTTTACTCTCATCATACTATCATCGAGATACTTGAGATACTTCTCATCCGGCGGCTCAGGCGCACCCCCCTCCTGCGCAGGAAGATCGAGCCCTTCCACATCCGCATTCAACATAACCCTGCCGCCCACAACTTCGCTCTTTGCCACTCCAAACCCGCTACTCGTCTTTGCGCCGAATCCGTACTCGGTAAGCATCGCCTCCACACCCTCGGCAACCCAGCGCAGGTCATCGGCGGACTGCTGCCTTTCAGTTCCAGTCCCGGCATCACTCTCGCCGGTGCCGCCGATAGGGACGTAGAGCAGTGCAAACGTGCCACCCGCACCGGCAGGCACGCTCTCGAAATAGATCGGCAGTGTGCCAGCGCCGGTTTCACGATTGTGGGGATTGATCACCTCCATGCTAATTTCAGTGAAGTATGTCGGGTATAAGTGGAGTTGACCTGAAAAAAACCCTGTATTGGTCATAGCCTTCAATAGTTTCCTGTATCTTCCTGCGAGGTCTTCACCGCCCTTCTTGTCAAGATACGCATCCAGGGCTTTGTCATCCAGCGCAACTTCCTTTTCATTGCCAAAGAGCCGCGTCAGCTGGATGCGGCAGTTCACGAATTTCTTAAGGTTAGAATCATCTTGCTTTCCGTTATCGTCCAGATCGGACCACCATTCGACCAACCGCCGCACCATCGAGGCACGCAGCGCACCCTTCCACTGGCTCGGTGCGATGTAGGGCACCTGAAAGACCCACTCCTTTCTGACAGGATTGTCGAGTATGTAGAAGTCGGTGTCGTCCTTGCTGAGATACGGCTTTTGCAGTGTGAATTTGAAGCTGATCGCCCATGAACCTCGTGGGAAAAGTGCAATGTCCGGGAGAGTGGGGCTAAGTTCGAGCGGCGCAAGGAAGTCCTCGGATTGCTGCTCGAAGAACCGATCCGGAATCTCCAGATTTATAGCGTGCAACAATCCACCCTGCGTCCGATGAGTTCCAACGCGGGCATAGTCCTTGTACGGCGTGAGGATCGCCTGCGCCAGCAGCCGGATGCGGGCGGCTGGGTCGGTGACGTCACCAAGGTCGCGCCAGTGTTTCGGCGGCTGCTTTGGCGCATCGGTCAGGTAGTTCACAGCTTCCTGCTGGGCAAAGTCCGGCTGGAGCGCGAGGCTATACTGGGCGTGGAATTCGTGTTTCATACGTCATCCTCCCTTTTCAGTGAATCCCATGCGGCGATCAGGGATTTGAAAACCGTGCGCAGATTGTCCTCGTCGGATTCCTCCACCACTTTCTCAGAAAAGTGGACGTGAGATTTGCCAATCTGCATAGCGGTGATGTGGGAATAAAGAATGGTTTTGGAACGTTTGATTGGCAACTGGTCATCTTTCATCAAATCGGGGATTTTCTGATTACCGATCTGATGCATCACCTTCACCTTTTCTTGATGCGTTTCTTTGAGCATTCTCTGCACAATCGAAACGCCTATTGGATCTTCTTCTAAATTCTGCAACAACTCTACGATGTATCCATCAAAATCTCTGTTTCCATCAAGATCGGGACCTTTCTTATAAGTCATTCCATCAGGACGTTTCTTATAAGTCATTCCATCATGATTAGCCACATGGATGGCAACTGGAAGTGTTTGGATATTCCCAGTAAAAACGTTGGGAATTTCGTCATCAGCCTTATCGAAGTTGGAAATAATTCCAATTTCTTGAAGATGTGTCTCTATCTTGGATTTGACATCCTTCTCGAGATTAGGCATCTGTTCCTGATCGAACATCAACAGAACTCTATCAAATGGGGTACGATCTCTTATTAAAACACCTCTTTCGCTACTGGCACGATCTATACTAAAGAGATTCTTCAAGAATGTGTCGACCCCTCCTCCTACAATCAGGTCTCCGGGCTGGCGTTCTTCAGCTCCTAAAAAACCCATTCCATTAAGAATTTTCCTTTTCCAGAGTTTACGTGCTACAAGCCACTCGGTAGGTCCTTCAGCATAGACTGCCACACTCACCACAGTAACTCCCCCTCATCCTCTGCTTTGAGATGCCATATCAGAACACGGTTATCTTTCGAAACATCCAGTAGGCGTGGGTCATATCCCGATCGCAGCCAATCGTTCAACTCACGTCCCCTGAACTTACTCGCATCTAACACACCATCATCACCCAAACCAAGAGTATATGTACGAACATCATTCCTATTGCATATCTCATCTTCCATCATCGTCGCCATATATGCCAGAACATCCAGACTCTGCGTCGAGATGAAGACCTGAATCGGTTTATCCTTAACGATCTCCAAGACCTCCCTGATCAGCCGACACAGACTCTTCGAATGCATAAAAATCTCAGGATCCTCCCAGAGAAATATCCCTTCTCGCCCATCCTTGCACCGATCCACAAGTAACACGAGTCCTGCCAGCACATTAAACGCATGTCGTGCACCATCCCCAAAATCATCGATCGGGATCGTTCCTTTTCCCTTAATCTCAACAGCGCCCTCTATCAGAGGCGAAGGAAGATGAAGCTGCCCGATCTCGACTCTGAAATCACCGGTGCCAACTGCATTGTCAAATACCGCGCCAAATAAATCGGTCAACTGGTCACGCCAGTCGATAACATTGTGTATCGCGCTCCCAAACGCGGGTCTGAATTGATCGCCTGTTGCATGAAAATCAAAGAAGAGCACACAATCCGCATCTGCCACCGTTCCTTCCGCGCCCCACGCACCAAGGCTCTTACCCCAGTGGATGAAATCCGGATACCATGTAAAGGCAAAGCGTCTGTGCATGTTCTCGGAAGAGAATTCATTCGGATACAGGTCCGGAAGATAATGCGCCAGAACGTCACTCATGCCCTCTGGGTCGTCCAGTGCGAAGACGCCGATGGTTTTTAACGTATCTTCATCGAATTTTTCAGTGTCTCTGATCCCCTCTGCCGGCGGTGAGATGAGTTTGAATGTTTTAAAGGGATCGTCTTCCATCAGATGTGGGATATTGTAAGTCAGTGCACCAGCCCCTGCAGATCCCGGTGCTTCTTCCCATGATTCCAACTTGCCGTGCCGTTTCCAGATACGGGGGCATGGAGGAAAGCCCAACAGATCCTCTCCTATAGGAACAAAAGCATCCCGACCCCGACGTGATAAGCCATCTTCATCCTTTAGTTCCGAAAGAGTGTCCGCATCCAGCCCACACGCCCTGCCGCTCACGGACAGCCAGTAGAGTGCCTCTAGAATAGCAGTCTTCCCGCTATTGTTCGGACCAACGAGGAGGTTGATCTTTCCCATATCTTTGATAACGCCTTTCCGAATGCCCCGGAAACTGCTCAGAATCAATCGTTCGATCATGTTTCATCCCTCTATAGATCTGATGATCTCTCTATCTATTAGACGACCTACATTAAGGTCTGT
>DAOUXE010000174.1 GCA_030666765.1 Methanosarcinales archaeon | reverse complement strand
TGTGGTTTTCAACAGATACTGAAAGAAAGCGGCATCATACCCGGTTCTGAAGAGATACAGCTCATGAGGACTGGCTGCGAAACCCCACGATTTCCATATATACGGGGTCTACTGTTAGCGACCACAGAAAACAGCAGAACCCGAAAATTTGGAAAGTGAAGGGGTGTATATAAAGTCAAAACATATGGGACTATACACTCGAATGTCCCAACCACAACCCTTATAAACCAGACTTGTTCTAAATTCAACTAAACATATGGTGAACAATGAGTCTGATAAGCATTGCAGTGATAGGTGTTCTGACAAGTATCGCAATATTTGGGATCAAGACCGGAGCCGGATGCGGGCTATCAAGCATCCGGAAGAGAGAGATCCTGTATGTTGCAGCAAGTTACCTCGTGATCTCAATATTTATTGGCTACCTGATCACATTATTCTCGATCGATTTAATGCAGGGACTACTCACTCTTGGTCTTGCATTCCACACTATGCTTGCGCTCGCGCTGATCGCAGCGGGCGTATACACGACAAGGAGATGGAACTCCGGCTGCGATGTCTCGAAGCGCACCTTTGCGATCCTGTCGTTGCCGTGTCCGGTCTGTCTTGCCGCCATATTCATCGCATGTAGCATCCTTGCATCGAACATCGGCCTGGGCGGCATCGCAATCGGCATCATCGTCGGAGTGATCTTCTCCATATTCGTAATCGGATCATCGCTCTTCTTCAGGCGGCTTGGCAAGACCCCGGCTGCACTTGGTGATACGATGATCTTCATCGGAATCTTCTATATTCTTGGAGCGCTTCTAATGCCGGCATACATGAAGACAAAACAATTAGAGATAACTCCCGGGAACTTTGATCTCGCGGGAACTGTAGTACCGCTCATCGCACTGCTATTTATCATAGCAATCGGATTTGTCATTGACAGGGCAGAAGAGAGGGGACGGTGAGGCACTGACATGGACCCTTCGATAGCAATATTCAAGACGATGTATGGGATTTCGTACGTCCTTTTGTATCCTGTAATTCTCCTCCTCATAGCATCTGTGGTCTGGTCGCTTGCGCTTGCTGGCGAGTTCATCTCCGAATACACAAGAAGATACCGGGATGTGACAGGGCTGGACGAGTTATGTAGAAAAACAGATGTTTTAGACCTTCGAAACTGTAAATATCCTTTCTTCATATCTACATTCATGCACGATCTTGCAGACCAGATTGAGAAAAGTCTCTTTAATTTTGACAGGCTGTTCGGTGATTGCGAGATTATGATGGCAAAGAGACTCGAGACAACGAGAATCTTAGCCACAGTCGGTCCAATGTTAGGCCTCATGGGCACACTGATCCCACTCGGTCCTGCGCTGATGGGGCTTGCTGAGGGAAATGTGGAGCAACTTGCAACCAATCTGGCGATTGCATTCGCAACCACCGTGCTCGGACTTTTTTCGGGCGCCATCGGATTCATTCTCACAATGATCCGCCGAAGATGGTACCAGCAGGATATAAACGACATCGAATGCATTCTCGATGCTTTTGAGGAGAAATATGCCACGAAGTAAGCGCACACGGCAGAAAGGGTTGTTGGATGATAATTCAGACCAGAGCCCGCTCTCCGGCGTGGCAAACATCTTCGATGTTGCGATGGTCTTCTCAGTCGCGCTGATCGTGATGCTTGTGGTGTCATACAATATGCCGCAACTACTCGATCCTAACGCCGATCTCACCGTTGTCACAAACCCAGGACAGCCGGATATGCAGATCATCATAAAGGAAGGGAAGACGATCGAGGTGATGAACATGACAGACAAGATCGCTGGAGGGGAGGGGGACATACTCGGGACGGCCTACAAGCTTGCCAACGGAAAGGTGATCTACGTGCCAAATAAGGGCAATGAATCGACATGAGCAATTCCACCGATGCCACCGCCAGCAGGGCTTGGATGGACATTACCATGCCAATTACCTGCTGATGCTCCGGTGATTGTTGATGTGGGTCATCAGGATCAGGCGGAATCGAGCACGACAGTCTCCATATCCTTCCCGATCGTGACATCGCAGCTGCAGTACTTGTGCACCGTCGCCATCATCTCCTCCTCAAATCCGATAGTGTGAGGATACAGGTGCGTCAGGATGATCCGTCCAACAGCGACCCTGCCCATCATTTCCCCGAGCATCCGTGGTGTCGTGTGATTGGTGACATCAGGCACCGAATCGGGAAACGAGCACTCATGGATCAGGAGGTCTGCGCCACTTGCAAGCGCAGCAATGCTCTTTATGGGTTCGGTGTCGCCGGAGTACACGACCCGCACGCATCCCTCCTTGTCAGCGATGCCGTAGCCAAGCGAAGGCATCCCGTGCGCGGTTCTAGCGCAGACGATCTCATATCTTCCGATCGAGATGCGATCCCGATCAACCATCTCAAAGACGTCGACATTCATCTTGCCTATCATATAGGGATACGCATCAAAAACCCGTGAAAGCCACTCTTTAGTCCCGGATGGCCCGTATACCTGAAGATCATAGCTTCCGCAGAGCCATTTCGCTTTTATAAGGCTCATAACATCCGCAACATGATCAAGATGCAGATGTGTGAGGAATACGTGCCCGATCGATGCATAGTCCAGAAGGCGCGGAAGAACCCCGCTTCCACAGTCGAACAATACCGGCGAATCGAGATTGACAAGAATGCCTGACTGCACCCGATGCGGCTGGGGCATGGCAACTCCGGTTCCGATCAAGGTTATCTCAATGGTCATGATCTACCAGATGGGCGCACGATTCAAAAGATTTCCGTAAAGTTTGTAATGTCCATTGGATGCACACTTGCGACTGGCATAAATGACATCAGTAAGAATTCAACCAGGTGATTTTTACCGCTTGTGTGGGTTCAATTTGACCACAGCAGATCTCTACAAGTTTGTGCGGTTCCATCCGGTTGCACAGGTTGCATAAGCTGCATGACATTTGGTAGTCACCTGGGTTTATCGTGGGCAGAAAGCCAGGTAATGTCCGCCAACCCACAAACAACAAGGGTAACAGTTGCCGCAATCAGTGCCAAATGTACTGGAGGAAATCCCACCAAACTCCCTATCCCTGCCACCACGCCACCGCCAACGCCACCTACGATTCCAGCGATCACGTCTCTTCGCCCATCTAATGGCTGCTGTTTCGGTCCGGACTGGTCGATTAATAAACTCATCGGATGATATGTATGTAACCAACAGTACTTAAACATTTCGATTAATCGAAAGATTTAATGATGAACTGCGAAACATAGGAATATCGCAATCGCTGTGTAAAATTAAGTGCTCACCGAACAATAAAGTAGCAAAAGTACAGCTTGAGTAACTCGTGGTAGGAACCACAAGATTACACGGATTTTCACAAGATCTCCGTGTTAATCTCGTGTAATCCTGTGTAATCCCGTGGTTTTTTTACCCCAGCTAAACACATACCTCGAGAATAACTTCAATTGGCTGGAGCGGAGGGTCCGACTGAAGAGTTGCTCTGCCCGTGTTTGTATCGCATAAGCATCCTGCCTTGCGACCTTTTACGGCGGTTCTACTCGGTCGTGTCGCTGCGCCAAACGGTTCAAGCGGTTCTGGAATAATTCCAATTTCAACGTCGTTTGGAAAGACCAATGTATCACCATCCTTCGAACGGTAAACACGATTCTGCAGTTGATATGTCAGCATGATACCATTTCACGTCACAATCTCTGCAACCCTACCTGCATCCACAGCCCTTCTTACCTCCATCGCAAGCCTTCTGCCCGTGCTCATATTCCTGCGCCAGAGCGCGTTTCCGTATGGATGCCCGACTGACACATGCACGTTCGTACCGCCGCCGATTCGGGGGGCGACGTCGTAGATGTAGAAATTAAGATCCTTGTCCACACAGGTCTGGAGACAGAACGGACCGATGATCCCTGGCGAATAATGTTTCTGTGTCGCTTTCACGTATTTTTCGGCAAGCTCGAATGCATCTTCCAGAAGCGACTCCCTTAGCGTCGCCGAGTTGTGCCCGCAGACCGTGTACTCCGGCACAAGCTGGTGCTCTGCAAGAGTTATCTGCTGCGGCGCAGGCAGGC
>DAOUXE010000086.1 GCA_030666765.1 Methanosarcinales archaeon | reverse complement strand
AGGTTATGAAAAATGTGGAAGAGTCGCCCCTATCGATCAATCGATATTTTAAAGGATTGAAGATTTGAATGGATGTACGTATAACTTCAAGCTTCTCTAATTTAACTTGCCGCTGCAATTCATATAGCCGAAAGTCATGTATTACCGACCTGAAAGCCACATCAAAACCAATCGTCAGTTTATCGGCTATTTCCGGTACGAACTTGGTTAGTTCTTCACTGTTCGCATACGCGATATTACGATCTCTAAAAAATCGATCAATGGCTTTCATGCGATCTTGCTGTGCAAGCTCGATGGGATTTGGCGACATCTCTGTTACCACCCTACCACCCTTACCACCCATACCCCCCGCTATCGTTTTAAGGGTGGTATCGCATTTACCACCCTTCCCATCCGTTCGATCTGCCACACCATCAATTTTTGAGGGTGGTAACAGGGTGGTATTGCCGTTTTCGCTATCAAGAGGTATGGGTGGTAAGGGTGGTAGGGTGGTATCTATAGAGATCGTGTTTTCACCGTTTGCGATCTGCCAGTACAATGTATCTGATAGAGGTACCGGATCGCCATCGAATGTGTCTTGATTAGGATCGAACGTGATCCAGACCCTCGAACTATCGCGCCCGACCTGTTTTGAGTCAATTAGCCTGCGCTTGTTTTTGAGTTTTTTGTGGTATTTTCGTGCTGCTTCTTTACCCACCTCAAACAAACCACTCAGGCAATCGATCCACTCTTTAACCGTTACCTCTGACTTATCTTTATCTGTTGCACCACGATCAGCCAACCATTTAAGCGCTTCAATCTCTTTTGCCTCTGCTCCGTGCCACTTCTCGCCATAATCAAGGTTTCCAAAGACTTTTGCATCAATATAGTCCAGTGTGAGTTTAAAGAACTCAAACAAATCCATGTAAGCAAGTTTAACGTCCTGTTGCGTAACCACATCGCTTTTTCTGGATATTGCCTGAACCACTGCCATACCAACCAGATCGTCAAGGATTGAATATGCCTTTCGATCCAAATAGTTTCTCGGCTTCTCACCAAGTGACCGCATGTACGTTATGAGATCGTCGTGCAGCACAACCAAAAGATCATCAATCTCATCCTCGAAGTCAAAGTACGTCGGCGCGCCCCACTCTGCAATGTCCTTCCAGTAACCGAGAGAAACCTCTGGACGCGGGTGTTTGATGTACCTTATGATCTCTTCTCTTCGGTCGAGGTTCTTACCGACCAGTGGGGAGTAAATAATGTTGAACCGCCGCAGAAACCCAGTTAATACGTTATCGTCGTCCATGCCCTTCGGTTGTAGAAACATCGTGATGGTGCAACGCGGATGATATTCTAATCTCTGCTCTGGGACGTCCAACTGATCGATTAACTTCTTTTGTATCAGGTTATTTCCAATCGGATCAAGAGCGATCCGGATATACGATTTGCTTTCGTCATACTGCTTATCATCTCTCGTGGTGAAATGATAAGCCTCATCGAATATCACGCTGTCTTTTTTCAGGTAGCCGTAATTCGGAATGTAACGCGTATCGTTCGTTTTACCCTCTTTTCCAGGCTTATCAGGATTATAAAATTTCTCCGGGATCATCTTTCCGATCAGTTGTTCCGGATGAAAAGAAGTCGGTGATCGGACTTCCTTTCCACATCCGGATACGATCTTGCTGATAGCTTGCTTGATGTTGTTTTTCCCGGTTCCGGATGGCATTGGAATGAACAAGTTAAATCTTGTGTCAATTGTGATATTGCCGAATCGTACAGGTTGCGCTTTCAGTGTGCCGATGACATTATACCATACCGCCTTGATGAAAGGTGTGTAGTCTTTGCCTTCCAATGCAACCATGTCATCGAGAGCCTGATAGTTCCGCAGGTGGTCCGTTCCGAACACCAGCCGCTCTTCATGATGTGTGGTTGGATCTGGTGCTGCATGTGCAACCTTAACCAGCTCTCTGACCACATCATTTGATAGCCCAAAGTGCATCTTAACATCCGATCCGATGAATGCCACCCGTTCCGCTCCGTCCATTCCGGGTAACTCATCTGTGATGAACCGATTTGCGATCCTAACGTTCTCAACCGCGTCACCGCTCACCGGCAGTCTCGACAGTTTCACAGTCCAGACCGACACTGCAGTATAAAACAATGCCTTAAACTCCTCTGTGTCATGGTCTCGCAGGTACTCGGCAAGATCGATCTTACCCACCCCGTCCGGGCGCGGTAATGTAACCAGTCTGGTTGTGATCCCGTTAGATTCGAGATATTCAGCTGTCCCGATTGCGCCCTCCACCCCAGCATCGTTTTTTTCGCTGTCGTTGCAGATATAGACCGTGGCAAACCGTTTAACAAGTTTTAATATCCTCTTACGGTCTGCTTTCCTAAACTTGGTCGTGACCGGAGATATACACGGCATCCCTGCTTGGAGCGCCATAATGCAATCCGTGACCCCCTCCGTGATCACACACCAGTCAGGTGCCCCCCGCAGTGAATCCACGCCATATAGGGTGTCGTTCCGGACGTGTTCACTCACGTAGGGGCGTTTATCGCTATGTGTGAGCAGTTTTTTGTATTTAATCCAGTTTCCATTCTTATCTTTCTCATATCTAGATTGGGGTGTTTCTGGTGTCTGCCTTGCGATCATGTACCGGACAGTGCCGCTCTCCCAGTACGGAAACACGTACCGACCCCTGAAATGTGGCATAAGTCCACGTCCAAAGTCAAAGAATAGCCCCGATTTGAGCATATTTTCATGATTGAAGCCCTGTTGATGGAGATAGCCTTCCAGTTCCCCACCCCTCCCCGCCATACCGATCAGCAGGTCATTAGTGGTTCGGTCTGTGATCCCCCACCGTGCCGCTATGTCGGCTCTATGTGCGTCCGTGAGGTTGGCATGGAAGTGCACCGCCGCCGCCCTCAAAACATCATGGACTGCCCGCATCTCGCTCTCTGCCTCCAGATCAGATCCTCCAAGTGGAACCCCCGCGATTCCTGCCGCGGTCCGGAGTGCCTCCCGGAAGTCCACCCCATCCCGATCCATAATCCAGTTGAACACATCCCCGCCCGCATGGCAATGGTGGCAGTACCAATCGTCCTGCGCGACACACAGGCAGGTGCCGCTTCTGCTGTCGTGTTTGTTTTCATGTGCGCCCCGTCCGCTGCTATCAAGGTTGCAGGACTCGCTTATTGGGTCATTAAGGTCGATAGCAGACTTGATATGTTCAATATTCGCCATGGTGACCCCTGCCAGTTTTCTTATGGTCGGTGCGCGGTGGCTGCTGTGCCTGGTACTCCTCTATGTATCTATCCTCGAGCGCGATCCGTTTGGCGGTAACCGCGCGACGTTCTCTGTCTTGTTCGGATGTTGGAGCTTGCATTGTTGCTCACGCCCCGACCTCAAGGATTAACCCGTTCTCCGTCTTGCGTTTTGTGATTCGTAACCACTCAACATCAGAATCGACAAACGAAAGGTCTTCCGCACCGATCATTACACACACACCAAGCAAGTCACCGTTGGGTTTCCGCTGCACCTTTGAGCGGAAGGTTTTTGCAGGATCAGGACTCAGTGCCATCTACAGCCGCCTCCTGTGCGGTGTGTTGTGTGCCGGTTGTTGGTGTCGTTTCTGGACATTTCCTCATCTCCTTATTCTCTCGTTTTCGTTCATAGCGAACGCTATACGTCCGCAAAGCTACTCAGTCGTTTTCAACGTCCGCAATCTCGCAGATAGCAACCGCTAGCGCCTTGAAAATACCAGGAGGCGCTGACTCTGCCTCCGCTCGCCAAACGTCTGGATATTGCCCAAATTGCTTGCGAGCAAACAGAACGAACTTCGGATGATCCTTAAGCGAATCTAGTGACATCTTGTTCCGATGGAGACAAGATGTCGTTTTCGCGCTGCTCTGCTAAGCGTTCACCGATCCATACTCGTACCAATGTTCGCGCTGGTATTCCGCGCGAGTCCGCGATCGCTGCAATCTCTTCTGCTGCGTTTTCCGTCAATCTAATTGTGTATGGCTTCGTTTTAGCTGGTTGTGTCCCCATTTCCCCGGGTCACCTCCTGTGTACACATGCAACACAAACAAACTTAAAGGTATTCCAAAACATTCGATGCATCTGCCTGGCTGCTATTTTTTTCCTTCAGTATACGAAGTGGTTCAGAATCTTCGGCACCAAGTTTCACCAGGTCATCCACAGCGTTCACTGCAGCTGCGAATTTACGCTCAAGTTCTTCAACCCTGCCACACATAGCAGTATAATTTTGTTTTAGCTCCTGATATTCAATGGATTCAACCGTTTTAACTTCTGTATCCTCAATTGACAAAAACGGAATGAATTTCATGTATTTTTCCCTAAATTTAGCCGGATCAGCCTTGAAATACGCAGCGTGCATTTCATCAATGGTGTGCCCCATCAAGTAATCCGTTGTGAAAATATCCGCACCATTATTTAAAAGAGTCGTATTAAAAAATTTCCGAAAATTGTGCGCACGAACCAAACTCCAAGTCCCTTTCTCCGTTTCCATCCCCGCTTTCTGAGCTATTTGTCTAAACGAATCCATCAAACCATAAGCATGGAGTTTCCGCTCTTTATCGTCAAGTGTTTGTAGATATGAGTCCTTGATGTTCTTCGATGTAAACAAATAATCATCGCCAGACCGTATCATATTCTTCTCATAATCTTTCGTGCCGTCCGGTGTATCCGGGTGCCTGTTTCTGAGGTCGATCCAGTCCTGCACCGCGTGACTCGCTTCAGGAGATAAGAACGTGATAAAATCGTATCCAGTCTTCGTACGCCTTACATTCAACGTGACAATGCCTGTAAGCTCATCATACCCATCAGTGAAGTTTTTAACCCGTAAATCAAGGAGATCAATCTGTGAAAGCCCCGAACTCACCATTACAAAAATGATCGCCCGATTTCTAACATCTGCGTGCTTCAATATCTCTCTAATCTGCTCTTTTTCAAGTCTCAAGTCGTTTTTCCGGAGTCCTTTTGGTCGAAACTGTTTTCGATTGTTCATCTGTGGTAAAGGGATATCGTTAAACTTATAAAATGATTTTACCACGGAAAGATTGTTGTATATTGTTTTTGGAGCCGAGCCAGCTTCCTTAACTGCGGTTCTGAACCCTATAAGGTGTTGCTTAAGCTTCTGTTTTCTCATCAGAGTTCCAGACTCGATCTCACCTTCAGCCTGCTCAATCAATGCGGTTGGGAGCATCCCCACAAACCTACAGAATTTGGTCATCGATTTTACGTATGAACGGCGAGTCGTAGCGGCAGCGTCGAGACCGTCCAGCCAATCCTTCACAAGCATATCATTTTCAATTTCTTTTCGATCCATGCTCCTGCTATTGGTAATCACTTATACTTAAGAGTTCCCACAAGTCAATAAAAAGTCTCATTCTTTACTACGTACCAAGGATGATGGGGCTGCGCTGACCACTCTTTGCACCGGCTCATCGGGGCATTGTGCGGAGAATTGCGCCAACGGCAAGGTCGATTATGGTCAAACAGCGGAGAGCAGTCATATCCCGGTCCACATACACTTCTTGTACGATCCGATCACCATCTTCACATCCGAGTCTATAATGCCCCCTATTTTGTGACATGTATCGATAAACTCCTGCAATTCGATGATAGACCTGAACATGACCTCGCACAGGAGATTAAATCGTGTGCTTGTGCGATACATGGCGATAATATGCTCATGATCCTTGAGCAGTTCATCCGCAACGCTCTGCAGGTTTGAATCATCAATTTCAATACTTATGAACGCCTTGACACACTTTTCCGCTTCTTCGCAATTAAGAAGTAAGGCGAAACCTTCGATCACCTTATTTTTAGCCATCTCAGAAATTCTT
>DAOUXE010000215.1 GCA_030666765.1 Methanosarcinales archaeon | reverse complement strand
GGATCATGAGATATATGCTGATCTGAGAGCAACTCCGCCGGTTATCATCAGGGCAGATGGTAGGAGCTTTAAGAATCTCCTGCAAAGACACGGGTTTGAGAAGCCGTTCGATCGTCGTTTTGCATCCGCGATGGCAGATGCAACAGAATTGTTATTCCAACAGAGCGGACTCCGCCCGGTAGTTGCGTACACCTTTTCAGACGAGATTAACATTCTTTTCAGAGACACACTGCCGTTTGATGGCAGGATTGAGAAACTCGTCTCGGTCGTGCCGAGTTCCATATCAAGCGCGCTTACCCGGTTTCTCAAGATAGCTCCAATCACATTCGACGGGAGAGTAATACCGCTGCATCCCGAGCAGATCATCGAATATCTGGTCTGGCGACAGACGGAGGCATGGCGGAATTGCATCAATGGTTACGGGCATTACACGCTTTGCTCGACTGGATTATCCGGAAAGGATGCCGCATCGAGGATGCTTGGCTTGCGGGCATCCGATATTCATGAACTGTGCTTCCAGCACGGGATCAACCTCGACAAAGTGCCTCTCTGGCAGAGGCGGGGTGTTCTGGTGTACTGGGAGGAATATACGAAGCCTGGTTATGATCCGGTGCGCGATATCGAGGTGGTTGTGAACCGGAAGAGAATGACTCAGAACTGGGACCTGCCGATCTTTGCGTCTGATGAGGGGGGTGTGATGGTGCGGGAGTTATTTGAGGCGTTGTATGTGGGTAGTGATGAACAACACAGATGAAAACACTGATTAGGATTGAAGTTGTGGATGATACAAACAAGATATTGATAAATGAGAGACCATGAAAGAGAATAGCCCGTTTACACCCGGCAATCCTGCGCCTGTTGAACTTTTTGTCGGCAGGGTCGAACAGATCGAAGAAATCCTCAGATATGTCAGACAGACCTCATCCGGGCGACAGGAGAATGTCTTTTTAGCAGGAGAACGGGGCATAGGAAAGAGCTCATTGGCTGCGTTCCTGCGTCATCTGGTTGATAGAGAGAATTTCCTTACTATCCATGTATTTGTGGGGGGCGTGACCGATCTGGAGGAATTGGTACGCCGTATATTCGAGCAAATTCTAAAAGAAACGAATAAACAAACGTGGTTCGATGAAATTTCAGGTTTCTTTGGAAAATATGCCAAACAAGTGGATCTTTTTGGTATTTCTGTCAGTTTCAATCCGCCACAAGAGGACCTGGAAGGTCTGGTCAGGAATTTTCCGGAAGCTCTTAAAAATATAATGGAAAAAATAAAGAATGAGAAGAAGGGACTTTTCATCGTTCTGGACGATATCAATGGGATATCAGAGACTCCCGAGTTCGCAAACTGGTACAAGAGTTTTGTGGATGATGTAGCTACCCACTACACGGATTTCCCTGCTTTCATCATGCCAATCGGCATTCCGGGGATACGAGATGTGTTAAGTGAGCATCAACCGTCTCTTATGAGAATCTTTAGAGTGGTGGACATCGATAAACTTTCTGATAAGGATGTAAATGAATTTTTCAAAAAAACATTCGGAAAGGTCGATATGGAAGTCAAATCTGAAGCAATGGAGCTTATGACGCGGTTTTCGAGTGGTTTACCTATTTTTATGCATGAAATAGGTGATGCAGTTTTTTGGAGTGATAATGACGGAATAATAAGTGCGGATGACGCAATAGTAGGGGTTATGGATGCTGCAGAGAGAATCGGGAAAAAGTATCTTGATCCGAAGGTATACAGAGCAATCCGCAGCGAGCGATATCGGTCGATCTTGAGAAAATTGGGAGAAAGACCCATCAACCGATTTTTAAAAAGTGAAATAGAAAGTAAGTTAAATGCGAAAGAAAAAAACGTGTTTAACAATTTTTTAAGGAAAATGAAAGAGTTGGGTATCATTGTCGTGGATATAGAAGGCGGAAGAGGATCTTATAAGTTTGTAAATGTGCTATATCCTGTTTATATTTGGATGGAAAGCCAAAACTTCAAACAGAGAACGATCACGAAAAACAAAACCGGCGAAGCGTAGAACATCATGGACAAATACGAAAAGATAATCGGACTGGCAAAGCGAAGAGGTTTTCTCTGGAACTCCTTTGAACTATACGGCGGAACAGCAGGTTTTTACGATTACGCACCCCTTGGCGCGATGCTGAAGCGCAGGATCGAGGATATCTGGCGGAAGATGTACGTGATCGAGGAGGGATTCTACGAGATCGAGACCCCGACCATCGGGATTGCTGCGATCTTCGATGCGTCCGGGCACACTAGAGGATTCTCTGACCCGATGGTCGTCTGTTCTGGTTGCGATCACGCATTCCGTGCGGATCACCTGATCGAAGGCATCGTTGAAACTCCAGATGCACTGCCTGCATCAGAGATCAAGCGGCTGATAGACGAACACGGCATAAAATGCCCGCAATGTGGTGGTATCGGTACATTCGGGGACGTTTCCAGTTTTAACCTGATGTTTAAAACAACGATCGGACCCGGTACAGAGAGGGTTGGTTATCTCAGACCAGAGACTGCTCAGGGGATGTTTGTTGATTTTGAGCATCTGTTCAGGTTTTATCGGGAGAAGCTACCGTTCGGTGTCACACAGATCGGAAAAGCATACCGAAATGAGATTTCCCCGCGCCAGGGTGTGATCCGGCTCAGGGAATTCACGCAGGCGGAGGCGGAAATTTTCATCAACCCAACTGACAAGAATCATCCGAGATTCTCCATGATCGAGGGTACGGTTCTCAGGTACTATTCTGCCGCCCATCAGTGCGTCTCACATCCCGCACACGAAGATGATGGCGGTATCATCGAACTGACAGCGAGGGACGCGGTGGATCGTGCAATCGTTGCGCACGAGTTCCTCGCTTACCACCTCGTGCTCACACACCGTTTCCTGGTGCGGGTTGGCATCGATCCTGCGCGCTTACGGTTCAGGCAGCACCAGCCAGACGAGATGGCACACTATGCTGTCGATTGCTGGGATGCCGAGGTTCTGACCGATCGGTTCGGCTGGGTCGAGATCGTCGGGATCGCTGATCGCACCGACTACGATCTGTCAGCACACGCGGAGCACTCGAAGAAGGATCTTTCCGTTCTTATCGAGTACAACACCCCGAAACAAGTCGAGCGGGTCCTAGTGAAGCCGGATATGAGTGTAATAGGTCCGCTCTATAAAGGAAATGCAGGAAAGGTTCGTGCAGCGCTCATTGGTTTGGGCGAAGAGGACCTCGGAGGCAACGAGATCAAAATCAAGATCGATGGCGAGATTGTTCTGATCCCGCGGGACATGGTTGAATACGAGACCGTAATCGAGGAGGTTCGCGGCGAGAGGGTCATTCCGCATGTGATCGAGCCGTCGTTCGGCATCGACAGGATCATCTATGCCGCGCTCGAACACTCGTTTTCAGAGGAACCTGTAGAATGCGAAACCCGAAACGTACTCCACCTTCCGGCAGAGGTTGCGCCTGTGCAGGTTGCGGT
>DAOUXE010000163.1 GCA_030666765.1 Methanosarcinales archaeon | reverse complement strand
GATGCCGGACTCATCAAAACCGAATATGACATGAATCCCAGGAGACTGGATATCCGTATCGATGACTCCGACGCGGTTTCCCTTCGAGGCTATGCAGGTTGCTATGTTTGCAGTGATATTTGATTTTCCTGTCCCACCCCGAAACGAGTGGATCGATATGATCTTTCCGGACATAGCGTAACCTTCACATAGGAATGGTTTTTAGTTTTTATGGTTTCAGGGCGTGCCCTCTGGTCGATGGTCGGTTTGGGAATCGCCTCCGATCTACGATCTCATCGATTTCAGCATAGATGTCAGAGATGATCAGACGTGTCATATCCAAAACTCCCGCTGATCTCGCCTGCGATGTTCTCAGTCATCTTCGCACATATCTCATCGTACTCCCATCCCTGCCCGAGCGACCACATCAGTTTCACGAGTGCGACTTCGGGAAGCATATCTTCAGCCTCGATCACGCCTGCTTTTAACATGTCCCGTCCGGTATCATAGACCCGGTCGCATATCCTTCCGTTTAAGCACTGGGACGTGATCACGACAGGGATGCCACCTGATGCTGTGTACTCGATTAATTCGATCCAGTCGGAAGCGACATGCCCAAGCCCGGTGCCCTCGATGACGATTCCCCGGTATCCTGAAAGACTACAGAACCTGAGAAGTTCAGGGCTTGCTCCTGGTATATACTTGAGAAGCGCACACTTCTGCGCCATGCCTTCATGAAACAGAAGTTTCCGCTCACCCCTACTTACGTAGTCGGTAAACGTCCTGATCTCACATTCCGGGTAATCGATCCTGCCGATGGGTGACGCGTTGATCGACCGGAACGCATCCCGTCTCGAGGTGTGCATCTTCCGAACCCGTGTTCCGCGGTGGATCAGGCAGTGGTCATCTGACGTACTCCCGTGCATGACCACACAGACCTCTGCGATGTCGCTTACAGCAACCGATGCGGCACAGATTGCGTTCATCGCATTGTCGCTTGAGGGACGGTCTGCGCTCCTCTGCGAACCAACAAGAACGATAGGAACCGGAGTCTCGATCATGAATGACAGCGCTGCCGCAGTGTATCCCATGGTGTCGGTGCCGTGCGTCACGATCACACCGTCTGCTCCGTTCTCGATCTCTTCTGCGATGGCATGCGCAAGTTCGACCCAGTACTCGGCGCGCATGTTCTCTGAGAGGATGTTGTAGACGACCCTTGCGCGGCAGTTTGCGATCTGCGAGAGCTCCGGTATCGCATCGAGGACATCCTCTGCTGTGAACTGGGCAGTGACCGCTCCTGTGCGGTAATCGACCTTGCTTGCGATGGTTCCGCCGGTCGAAAGTATCGCAACGGTCGGAAGATCGTCTCTGTCGATCCATTTTTCCCGTTTTCCTGGCCTTTCGGATTCTTCGGACGCGGGTGTTCGCTTCTCGACCAGTTCGATCTGCGCGCCCTTGTCCACTCCGACGTTGTACCCGTTATCCAGTTTGATCACGATCCGACCGGTGGTACTTGGCATCAGCACGCCTTCGTATGTCACGCAATCGGTTATAACGCGCACCCGGTCGCCTTGTTCCGGCTCCATGAAAGATCAACCTCCGATTATGCAATCACTCTTCAACTGCGATCATCTCAAACTGGCTTGCAAGATTCCAGACGAGAGTACGAGTGTGCAGCGGCATGTTTGGGTCATTCGTGATCTTATTTAGAATATTAAGGCTATTTGCAGCACGGAATGAGATAGATTCCTCTTCATTTGATAAATTTTTCTTTATTTCGTCTGCTGCATGCCGTATATTTCGGGGCACCGATGTATCGTTCAGGATAGTATCCAGAATAATATTGCATTGTTCAACTGTTTCTTTGATCGACATGGGCATCATCCATATTCCAATCTGTATGTGGTATATCCGCACCATATCATATTTAAAGATGGGTGATCGATAGGAGGTTATGGATGAGATCGATGCCATGTCCAGATTGCTCGAACTTGGCGGGACGATGCTTGCAGAGCACTGCCGCCGCTGCGGTGCACCACTGTTCCGGTATCAAGGAAATGTCGGCTGCCCGATCTGCGATTTTAGAATGGTGGAGCAGGAAATGGGCGAAGTGAGTAAAGAGCGAGAAGATATGGGAGCTAATGAAGAGAAGGTCAAGCCGGAGGGCGGGATTACGGCGGGGACATCCCCGCTTGGAAAGATCATCTCGGATAAGGTTGCCAGGATTGCTGCCGATATGCAGAGCGAGACCGACCTGGGTCGCATTCGAGACCAGATGGACTGCATCGAGCGCGGTATTAAGATCCTCGGAATGCTTGGTCCGGATTGATTGGCTGTCCGTCACAGCCGTCTGGTTGAGGGCGCGGGCGGGCGTGCGCATGCTGCTGCTCGCGGGCACGACGACGTGATTGCAGGGGCTCATGCATGGTTGTGTGCAGGAGGGCGAGAAGGTTTATAAGGATGCCTCAAATACCTAAATCAAGGAGGCTTAAAAGATGCAGATGGTCGAATCATCGGTGGCAAGGGATGTGATAACGAGGCTAACGCACATCCAGAATGAGATTGGGGATATGGTTGAAGAGATGGAGACTATGAGTGATGAATGTCTGATGAGAGATATCGAAGAGAGCAGGAAAGATTTCAAGGAGGGTAGATATCACATCCTCAAAACAGATGAAGATATAGACGAGTTTTTCGAGGGTCTGGAGAAAGAATGACTCGGATAGAATTATCTGAGAAGTTTAAGAACCAGATTAAGAAGGTAAAAGATGAATCTGTGATAGATAGGATTAAAAAGGAGTTTAAAGCACTGCTGAAAGATCCGACTCTTGGAAAGCCACTGAGATACTCATTGAAGGGATTCAGATCGATACGAATTGGAAAGTACAGATTAATCTATACACTTGAGGGGGATGTGTTAGGATCACCCGGCTTTGTCGTGGTCACTCGCATGCCATCAGCATCAGTCCCGGCACTCACCCCGCAGGGAATCGTCGCTCCGATCGACTTGCTGTGTGTTATCGGTGTGAGTGGAATCAGAAGAATGTTCAACCGATGCACAGGAAAGACTTTTTGTCCATGTAATGACAAAAGGAGATAGAAGATCGATGATAGTTTTTGATACTTCAATTTACAGGGATGCTCCGATTCCAGCGATAGAGAAAAGAAATGTTCACACAAGGGAGATCATCAAGATTGACCATTGAACCGGTTCCAGACCTTCCAAGTGCGATTAAACTGCCAAAGTTCGGTAAAACAACGATCGATGAATTCGAAGAGGAGAGGCGTAAACTTGTTCGGGAAGTGAGCAAACGATGAGGATTTTTCCGGATATGACCCATCTCCTGCCCACTGTTGGGATCGAAATAGACCTTTCGGATGGAGCAGTAGTATATGATGCGATAAATGAAACCTGGAGACAGATCAATGAAACTCACAACAATCTATGATAACGAGGTATATCCGGAGGCATCTGCAACCGGACTTACGAGCGAATGGGGATTCTCCTGCCTGATAGAGGTGTCCGGCGAACGGATACTCTTTGACACCGGCGGAGACGGATCGATTTTGCTGCGCAACATGGAACGACTGGGAATTGACCCAAAAGACCCTGCAACGATCGTACTCTCGCATGAACACTGGGATCACACCGGAGGCTTGTCCGACCTACTTAGGACGAACCATGATGCCGAGGTCTGTCTGCTGGCGTCGTTCTCAGAGTCGTTTAAGGACAAGATCGAAAATCCAGTGGTGGAGGTACGCGAACCAGCAAAGATCTGCGATCTGGTATATACCACAGGCGAACTTGGCACAGCCATAAAGGAGCAGTCACTGGTGCTGGAAACGAAAAGTGGCATGGTCGTTATCACAGGATGCGCACACCCTGGAATCAGGGAGATCATGGACGCAGCATCCGGATTCGGAGAGATATTTGGTATCATCGGAGGATTTCATGGGTTTAGCGATTATCACCTGCTGAATGGTGTAAAGTTCCTAGCTCCGTGCCATTGCACCCAGCATCTAAGCGAGATCGTCTCGCGATTCCCGGACACATACCATAAGAACGGCGTTGGTAGGGTGTTTACCTTTGAGTAGCATGAGCCACCTATTTGGTCCTGTGCCGTCCCGCAGACTCGGGAGGTCGCTTGGTCTGGATATCACGCCGTATAAGACCTGTACGTTTGATTGCGTCTACTGCCAGCTCGGACGAACCACGAACAAGACCGTGCAGAGACGGGAGTATATTGCAAAAGATTCGATATTATGAGAGTTGCGGGATTTCTTACCAGAGGGGGGGGCAGATACGGATTACATCACTTTTGCAAGATCAGGGGAGCCAACGGTCCATTTGGGAATCGGTGAGATGATTGATACTATCAAGATGATGACT
>DAOUXE010000202.1 GCA_030666765.1 Methanosarcinales archaeon | reverse complement strand
CAGGAAAGTTTCTGGGCATGAGATACACCTACCTGGAGGCGGGTTCTGGCGCAGCCGACCCTGTGCCGCCGGAGATGATCCGCGCTGTTAAGAGGGCGGGCTGCGAGACGCTCGTGGTTGGAGGCGGGATTGGAAGCGCACAGTCCGCAAGAGCTGCGGTAAAATCCGGCGCTGACATCATCGTGACCGGAACTGCGGTCGAAGAGGCATCAGAGATACAGAAAACGATTACCGAATTTGTTAATGCAATAAAAAAGTGATAACATGACTACTGAGATACCACCACAGGTTCAGCATCAACTTGCGCAACTTCAGCAGGTTCAGCAGCAGGCACAGGCGCTCTCATCACAGAAGGCGCAGGTGACATCAGCACTCAACGAGGCCGAAATGGCTCTCGAAGAACTTTCGAAACTCGAAGATGACACAGTGATCTACAAGAATGTCGGACAGCTCCTGATCAAGGGTGAGCACGATTCTGTTGCAACAGAACTTGCCGAGAAGAAGGACGTGATGGAACTTCGAGTACGCACGCTCGAAAAGCAAGAAGAGCGCATCCAGAAACGGTTCCAGCAGTTGCAAGAGCAGTTGCGCAGTGCGATCGGCGGCGGTGCCGGCGGCGGACTGGCATAACCGGTTACAGCAGAGAACTTATATTACTCTGCAAGTGTAATTCAGAGATCTATATGGCCGCTGCAGAGGTAACAGAGGGCACAGAGTTTTTAAATCAGACCTCCGTGCCCCTCTGTCACTCCAGTTGTTGTATATCCTACCGAGATCATTTTTTGAGATGTTCGCGCAACCGACATCTTTACATACGCAGGGCACAAACTATACTATAATTGGAACGTACATCCAAAAACAATGCCCATTGTGCAGGGATTCCGAACGGTGTAGCCATGTCTCAGACAACGATCGACCAATTAAACGTGCTCCTCGCGGATATGACCGCTCGCGTCGATTGCATACGCGGGGTTGTCATATCCTCAGCAGACGGCCTTAAGATCGCAGATTGGTTCCGTGATCACTCTTATGACACACCGATCGCCCACGCGATCAGCGCATCGATAGTCGGCCTGGCAAACAAATCGGTCCACAATCTCAGCTTGCCTCCCTCTGATCGCGTCGTGATTTATACGGGTGACGGGATCGTTGCGGTCTTCAATCTGGGCAATGCTTCGCTGTTAGCACTGCTCGACCCAGACGCCAACGTCGGGCTGGTTATGATTGAACTACAACATGCCGCCGAAAAGGTCAAAAAGGTTATGAGGTTATAAGGTGAAGATAAAAGGTATGGCACCGGACGAGGATATGAACATCCCGATATACCCTAGGGCTGGCGATCTAGTGTTGCTGATGAACTCACTTGTCGCTGTGATCGGCAAAGGGAGCGCGGGTATTTTATATAATTTTGGTAAGCAGCTCGCAGAGAGATACCATGCGCGCATGAACATACCAAAAGATCTCGATCCCGATATAATCTTTAAGAATATCTTAAGCAGCATGATGTTTTCTGACTGGTTCACAAAGATGGAGCTTGATAAAAGCGATGGATTCGTTGTTACGCTGCAAAATGTCTTCGAACTGGACGCGGACGAGGATAACTGCAATTTTATCCGCGGTTTTCTTGCCGGGCTCTCATCGAGCATCTACCGCACACCACACACCTGTAAGGAGAGCCGCAATCCTGAGAAGGTCAGCGTCTTCACACTCACCGCGCGGAATTCTTCTGTGAACTATTAATCGTTGATGATCACGCCGGCAGCCATCGTGAATTAAGGGCTTAGGGCTTGCCAGAAAGTAACCCGTTAAAATTCGTATCATCCGCCCATCTATCCACCCGTGATAAAATCGGCAAAAGGGATCGTGAATGGCACGAATAAGCAAATAGCAGATGTACTCGCGGTTGTCGAGGATATGGTAGAGTGGGCGGATTTTCCAGCAGGATATAGAGTCATCGTCACCGGTGACCCGACATTCATGAATGCCATAAAAACGAGATGAACTCGAGCATGGGTCCGCTCCTTCTGATCGCATCGTTTATGATGGTGGTCGTGCTATTTATCGCGTTCAGACATGCGCGGTGGCAGCTCCTCCCGCTTCCGGTCGTCCTGATCGGAATTATCTGGACGTTCGGTGCGATGGGCTTTTTGGACATACCACTCTCGATGGTCTCGATGTCTGCTTTTCCGATCTTAATAGGACTTGGAATCGACTATACGATCCAGTTTCACAACAGAATCGAAGAGGAGTTCGCAAGGGTCGATGATGCAAAGAGGGCGGTCTCAGAGACGGTACGGCATAGATACGGCGCATATTCACCAGATTTGAGCGTACTGTTGACTTTGACGCCAATTATATCAAGCAGTTGTTCTCGCTAAAAGATGCCATATCCTCCGAGATCGGGGCCGGGATCTGTCAGTACCCGGACGGTTTAAACTGGCTTTCCAATCTCGAGTATAAAACGGTTAAGAAGATCATGACTTTTGCACCTGATGACGCACTTGTCATGCTCACAATCTTCAGCGGGAATAATATCTGGACGAACTGGATCATCTGAATCGAGGACGGCACGATCAACCTGATAACAACACTCGATGCGATAAAGCCAGGATCCGGATCGGTCGTGGATTGGCGACGAGAATATCATCAGATCGCTGGTAGTGTGAAGAGACATTTTGGGGTTAAGCCACTTGCCTTCTTCATGGATCGTGAGACTTTTCGGGACCTGATCGGGAGCAGCGATAAATTGCGGTTTCTTAGAGATGCGCTATCCGGGCGGAAGATTATGTCAAAGGCGCTGCCGATCAAGTACCGGATTCTTTTTTTTGCAGCGGGTGTTTGGGCGGTTATCTGGCAACAGGCGGATGTAGACGGTCTTCTGCACGAGAACCTCACGTAATCTCCCGCACGAGAAGCGTCCGCAGCAAAAAGACCGCGGTGATGATCTCAAGCCGCCCGATCCATATATTAAATATCGGCATGATCTTACCTGCGGCAGGAGGCTTGCTGTAGTGATGCCGGTTGAGAGCCAGGGCATTGTGCCCTGTGCGGATGCCACCTCAAGGATCACATCATCGAGATTGAAACCTGCCAGTGCCACCTGCAGGAGTGCGACCACGCCCGGCAGGAGAAACACAATCCATAGATTCGGGAGCAGTGAAACCTCCCCACAGTTCTTCGTTCTTATGATCCCCTATGAGAGTTCTCTTTCCAATACGAAATGGAGTAACTGCCTCCTTCGGAAGTGCGATTTTTTTGAGCCACCATCCGACTCCGTTTATGGTATCCCAGACCGGCATGCCAACGTCGTTGGTGCAAGTGGTGTGAGCCCGGGTTTCCGTGATCAGGTCATACCATCCGAAACGGATCAGATCGGTGTCCACGTTAATGGAAATGACGTATGTGACATCGCATGGGGCTTGGGCAGCCTTCTCGATGATATAGGTGAGGCTGCTCTGATGGGCAAGAGGGTAAGAAAATTGGTGGAGCGGCATTTTACGTGGGATAAGGTGGCAGATTCGACGATCGATGTGTATGGGGATGTGGTGGTGAACAGGAGAAAGTGTTAAAGTCACCCGAGCCACAATCCTTTATCCTGATGAATGAAGAAAAAACCAGATATTACCTCGATGACAAAAATCGTTTCGTTAT
>DAOUXE010000001.1 GCA_030666765.1 Methanosarcinales archaeon | reverse complement strand
TGGGACTGTGGTTGAAGTTGGGACTGGGTGGGGGATTGGGTCCGGGTTTGCGTGTACGCTGTCGCGGCAGGAGTTGATGTCGCAGCTTTCGTCCCACCCACCCCGGCAATTGCGTAATGCGAGAACCCTGGAGTGCTGGATTCGTAGGATGCATAAGTCTCATCGTAGCTTGCAGGGGTAGTGGGAGTTCTTTTCCATCCCGGATCGTCCTCGTCCCACCAATAAAGTGAGATATTCATGGAATCAATCCCATTTTCCTCCATCCACCAGTTTTCCACCCTGAACCGGATCGTCACGTCCTCTATATCATCATCAGGGATTGGCACGTCGAGGTTGAAGTTCTGGTAAACAAGATCGGGCGCTGGCACGTCCACTCCTGCTGAGGTGTCGTAAAGTGACTCTACCCGAACCACAACATCCGCAGCAGTACGGAGCGACTCAAACGAGATCATGGTGACAGGGATTTTTAGTTCCAGCAGATCGCCGGGATCGATCTCCTGCTCAACAAACCCGTCCACATCCGGAATCGTCATCGTGTAACTCTCCTTTATGTTGTCCGAATCTTCGGTGGAGGTGATGTCACCATCTCCGCCATCCCCCCCACCATCGCCAGCATCTCCTGATGACGAACACCGGTACGTGCACCCGGCGTTGCCATCATCATTATAATTCCCTGTCGTGCCACAGGTATTCTCACTGCCCGTAGTTCCGGCGATCCCCTCACAGACCTCTATATCAATATAATCGTTTCCGCAGACCGTATTTTCAGTTACTTCTGTGTTATGCGCCTCCCGGCAGATCTTGATTCCCCAGCCGTTACCGCCAACAGTACCTTTCGCGCCACCGAACTCGGTCTCGCCTCCGCCAAGACCTGAGAAGGGACCACCGTCCCGGTTGCCAGTTACCGTGTTCGCTCTGATGATGTTATCGGGACCGCCTACCCAGATTCCGCTACCATAGTTCTCATACACAGTGTTCCCAACGATTGTGTGCGCCTCTGACTTCTTACACCGGAGGATGATTCCACCCTGACCGTTTCCGTATACCTCGTTGTGGCTGACCGTGGTGTCCTTACACATCATCTTGGTGAAGAATCCGCCTTTCGCGTTGTTGTATATCTCATTTCCGGTTATGAGGTTACCCCATGCCCCGTAACCGCTGATCCCCATCACAAATATACCATTGCCCCCACTTTCGCAGCTATCGCCCTTACCCTTGTTGTCGTGTACTTTGTTGTTCCGGATCGTGCTATCGAATACGCCTACTGCCTTTATTCCATGAACCCCGTTGTCATTTCCGGTATCAGCGCCATTGTGATCTATCTCGCAGTTCTCGATGGTGATCCGCTCGACCTTGTTCCCGGTTTCATCGTCATATCTGAGATAGATCCCGTTGCAGAAGTTCCTGATCCCAAGATTTCGTATGGTTATGCCGTCGTATGCCTTGTTATAAATCCCTGTGCGCTGAACTCCGAAATCGTCGCATGTGCCCTGTGAAACTCCGTCTATCACATACCCGTCGCCGTCGATCACGATATCGTCTGCCCCGATGATGAGACCGTGTCCTTCCGTGCAGACCATATCTTTGGTAAGCGTCCAGTCGCCAACCACGGTATCGCCGCACTCACACACGATCCCGCCGCCACAATCTTTAGCGCTCGCGGTTCCTGCTGCCAGCAATAACAGAACCAGAACCGGAATCACGCTACTTTGTCGCATTATCAAGTACATAGATCACCTCGCCACTATCCAGCAGATATGTGGTGCCCAGTTTCTTTCCCATGCCGTAAACGTCCTCATCCGTTATCTTCCGGACCTCTACCTTCTCGCCATGCTTGACTATAAGCTCCATATCCTCAGTTCCCGGATTCTTGACGATTGTGACATCCGATGTGGATGAGACCAGTTCAGGGAGACTGTGGTACGTCACAAGCGCAAGCATCAGTGCCACTGCAAAGACGATCGCCACATCAAAGAGGTTCGCCACGCCATCGAGGGGATCCTCCTCCACTCCCGAGCGACTGTTAAGCTCAGAGCGTCGTTTCCGCCCCATAAACCTCGTCTTCATCGATCAGCCACCTCCCCCCTCGCAATCGATAACTCTGCCATATACTCCATGTCATCCAGGTCCTGCGAGTACCACCGCTGCCTGACACTGGCAACCGTGAGCGCGACCGCACCGATCAGAAGCCCGACCACAGTTGAGGTGAACGCAATCACCAGATTGTTTGCCAGTTGTTCGAGGTTTCCTGCAGTAAGTCCGAGGAGGGCGGGACCCAGTGGTATCAGGGTGCCCATGAGCCCGAGCATCGGACCGATCCGTATCAGAAGACGGGTATTCCCGAGTTTTCTTCCGGCTTCTGCCTCGTACTCCTGAAGCAGCCGTTCGATCTTCACAGAGAGCGCGCTTTCATCGAGGGGGTTTCGGTGCTCTGCGATCAATCTCTTCGCAGCCTCATCAAAACCGCTCAGATGACCTTCGTTAAACTTGTCGTCGAATACTTTGCTCCGTTTTGAGTATTCAGCGATCATATCTCCTGCGAATACGAAACAGAGGGCAACCAGCAGTATCAGCAGTATCAGCACAGGATACAGCATCGCATTGTTAATCGTAAGCAGAATCTTCATAAGTTCATCCAGTAGTTCCATTTTACTCCTCCTTTATTCACTCCTGTTAGCGATTCTTATCCTCCCTCGCACAAATCCGATACTGGTCATAGTAAGGATGAAGAGAGATCCCGGAATCATATCACTCACCGGAAAGCCCCTAATCGATATATCCATCTCGCTCACAGGCAGATACGCAGGAACTAGCAGGATTGAGAGGAGATATAGAAGACCGAAGAATATCATCATGCTTCCCAGATTCGAAGGCTTCTTGGCAGACCGGGTTCTTCGTAAAACTGTTGTTATCACGATAATAGTCGAAAAGAATATGGCTCCGACGAGTAGTCCTGCTTTGAGAGTTCCCATGCCTGCAATCACGAGAAATGCGCATGTCAGAAAGATCGTTGCAAGCGATACAGGACATGGCAGCGCCATCAAGAGAAATGTTCTCCTGCTAACATCTTTTTTTGTCCGGTTCCACTTTCTGACGGTGTAGAATCCAAGAACGAGTAGCGATATCGCTAGCACCAGCTGAAACACCCCGAATGCGAGTCCCATTCCAAAAAGTGTGTTTATCGTTTCGTAGAGCGCATCATCCGCAACGCTGATCAATGCACACATCAGAAGCGGCACAACAAGGTAGATCGATGCGACTGCGAGAATTTCCCTGCTGCTAAGTTTGGAAAATCCCATCCCGAACGCTGCTTTGCTTGAGAACTTGAGCATCCCGATGAGTATCCCGAAGATCACGAGACCGCTAATCAATGACTTTTCCCGGCACTCTCGCATCTTTTTATCGATCCATGAGCCGTCATAATCGGGATCGTTCTTTCTGTAGTTCTCTCTTGCGAGTTCGTAGTATTTCAGTGCATTGTCACACTCTTTCTGTCCGGTGCAGCAGTCACCAGCGAGCTGGTAGCTTGCAGCCGCAGAATCGTAGTCTCCTGCAACCGTGAAATTCAATGCGGCAAGCACGTAATATTTCGATGCATTGTTCCAGTCGCTTGCGTTGCTATGGTGCAAGGCGATTCTGTTATACAATACGCCTGCGCCACCGTAATTTTCTACAATGGATAATTTTTCGGCATATTCGGTGAGATTCCCGATATCTTCATGGCTACTCGCCAATCCCACCGATGAGATGACCAACAATATAAATAGTATTATCTTTATCATATTATTTCTTTCTCGAATATCCGAATACCACAAATATCAGTAGTACAACCACGATCAACGTCGCCATAATTGGCGTCACCTTGACCGCTGGCAGTTCTGTTCCTGATCTAAAACTATTGACCGACTCAGTTCTCCCAACAACCTTCTTTCCTCTGACCCCCTGACCGTCTCGTGAATAATCCTCATAATTCAAGGTGGACTGGTATGTGTTGTTGGAACCGGCTATCCCGGTGAGCCCTTTCTTCACATACACGTCAGTATCATCGTTGCCTGTGACATTATTCTCGATTAAGGTGGTGTTATCCGCCTCCCGCGAGATGCGGATCCCGTTGGCGATGGATGCATCGTCCCCGTACGTGGAGCCGTTCTTATTATCTGTTGCGGTATTATACCGAAGCGTATTACCAGGACCGCCCACATAGATTCCAGGACCTTTATTATCTGTTACAATATTGTTCTCGATTGTGAATAAGCTGGAGAGTTTACATCGCAGCACGATTCCGCCCTGCCCGTTTCCAGTCACCCGGTTGCTGGTGACATTATTGTACCTGGGCTTCATCCTCGTGAAAATTCCGGCTTTGGTGTTGTCACAGACTGTGTTGTTGACCATCAAATTATGGTCGCCAGCGTTTAAGAAGATCCCATTCCCCCCATTCTCGCAGCTCGTGCCCTTGCCTTTGTTGTGATGCACCAGATTATTACTTATCGTACTTTTGTATACATAGTGCATCTTGATGCCATGGGTTGCCGTATCCTCGAGATCGTTGCCGTTGTGATGTATCTCGCAGTTATCTATTGTGTTGTTGTTGACAACATCTCCTGTGATCTCGTCGCCTCTTAAGTAGATTCCGTTGCAGAAGTTCGTAATCTCAAGATTTTTGACTGTTACACCGTCATAGCCGTGATTGAAGATTCCTGAGCGCTGTATCCCAAGTCCGCTGCAACCGCCCGGAGTTATGCCATCCAGCGTATAACCGTTGCCATCGATCACGATATTATCGGCTCCGATTACGAGACCGTGTCCCGACTGGTAGGAGAGGTTGCAGTTGAACATACAACTCTCGGTCACGGTATCGCCATACGCAAAGATCGTTGATGAGTCTCTCACTGACACACACCCGCATGTTGGTTTACCGCGTCCCTCCTTGTCTTTCGAACCTCCGGCAGACCGGATCTCGCATGAAGGGCAGGAGTGCGTGCACGGACTGCTGTCTGAATCGCTGTAACCCTTTGCTATCTCGCAGGTGTTGTTACTGCCCATGTTCCCTGACCCGGATTCGACCACCACATCGCCGCGTGCGTTGCCGCAGACCCGGTTATCGCGGAGTTCATTTTCGTTTGAGCCGTCTATGTTCACACCCCTCCCGGTGACCGTCATTATCTCGTTGTCTCTTATGGTGTTCCGGTTTGCAGCACTGGACAGAAAGATTCCCTGACCACTGTCACTATAATCGATACTATTTCTAGTTATATTGTTGCAAGACGATGCAAATAGCCAGATCCCGCTTCCCTGATGATAATCTATGCTGTTATCCATTATATTTCCGTTATCAGCGTCTCTCCAGTATATCCCGAAACAGAATCCGCTGATCCTCAGGTTCTTTATAGTCACCCGGTCACATCCGTCGTTATGGATCCCCTCCTCGTCGCCGTGGGCACCTGTGGTTATCGCGTATCCGTTGCCGTCGATCACGATCCCGTCCGCACCGATTATGAGGCCGTGCTTTGTCGAGCAGTTCAGGTCTCCGTCAAATGTGCAGCTCTCAATAACAGTATCGCCGCATCCGTACTCCGTGCCTGTGACATCACCGATGCATCCTGCGTGTGCGTTTGCTGCTGAGAGTAGTAGTAGTATCAACAGCCCGGCAAGGTGTTCTCGTTTCATCTTCGTCTCCATCTTCATTTCCATCTTCTTCTCGTCAGAAAAACGATAAGCAGCAGCACAAGCGTAGATGCCGACCCAAAGCCGACCGTAGCTGGCGATGTTGACATTTTAGTGGTTGGTGTTGGAGTGGGATGTGCTCTCCGGTAATCGCCTGCCATTCCGGAGAGCGCCGTCAGATTGTGATAGCCCGGATGGAGCATGCTGTCTGGCGAAGCCCAGCACGGGATGTCCTGGATGCCTGCATCGGTGCATGCCGACTTATTCTCCATGCAGTTGATGTATGTCAGATGCCCAAAAGCATCGCCGAACTCATCTCTCTGCCTTACACACCACGGGCACTGGTCGGTGCCGTACAACACCCATCCCTGCGCAGTTAACTCACGAGCCAGTTCATCTGCGTGGATGCAGGCGTATCTGCATCCAGTGGTTCCGGCGTCGTCGTAGCCCTCTGCCCTGTCGCAGGTGTTGTCACTGCCTGTTGTTCCTGTAACGCCGATCTCAGCACATACCTCAATATCCGCGAAATCGTTATCGCAGGCGGTGTTTGAGACAATCTCGTTGTTGTGCGCCTCTGCCCGGCATACCTTGATCCCGGAACCGCACTCGCCAACGACACCTGTGTAGAGGGAGCCGTTCCTGTTTCCGGTAACTGTGTTATGCTCAATCGTGTTATCGGGGCCACCGATCCAGATTCCAGCGCCATAGTTCTCATGCACATTGTTATTCTCGATTGTATGCGTCTCTGACTTCTTGCACCTGAGTACGATTCCTGCCTGTCCGTTTCCATACACATCGTTGTGGCTCACCGTGGTATCCCTGCACATCATCCGGGTGAGAAAACCGGATTTTGCATTGTTATAGATCGTATTTCCGGTTATGGTGTTATTCCATGCTCCCACACCAGAGATTCCGTTTATGAATATCCCGTTGCCGCCGCTTGTGCAGGCAGTCCCTGATCCGGTGTTGTCGTGGACTCGGCTGTCCGCAATCACGCTATCGAAGACGCCAATCCACTTGATGCCCTGTGTCGTGGTGTCTCCGCCGCTTGCGCCGTTGTGGTGTATCTCGCAGTTCTTTACCGCGATTCGTTCGACTGAATCGCCGATTTCGTCATCATACCGGAAATATATTCCGGTGCAGAAGTTCGTAATCTCCAGATTTTTGATGGTTATATCATCGTGCGCTTTGTTGTATATTCCTGATCGTTCGATTCCAAGACCGCCGCATACGTCGGGACTAACGCCATTTAGTGTGTGTCCATTGCCATCGATCACGATGTTATCTGCGCCGATTACGAGACCGTGCCCGCTTGCGCAGTTCAGATCTTCGTTGAATGTGCAGGATTCTGTTACCGGGTCTCCGCATCCGTAATCTATGCCTGTGGCGTCGCCCACACACCCTGCGTACGCGTTTCCTGTCAGCAATACGAGAAACAGTGCTATCGTCAATATTCGTCCGGTAAAATTTATTTTCATGTTGTTATGTCACCTTTACTGCTGTTATCATGCGTTATTGTGTTTCAAAGACGTTTAGCTATTAGGTATGCAAGAACCCTGCCCTAACAAAATTAGGTTTTGGAATAAAAACCTAATTTCCGCATAATTCGGTAGTGTCCTACGAACCATGACTTGTTTAAATCCAAAATCCGAAGAATGTAGCCTCCAATAACGAATCGCAGGAAAAAGTTGAAAAATATAATCAACCGCTGATGAACGCAGATTTGTTGATTTGGGTATCTGCGTAAATCTCGTATGCAGCTGCGTGCATTCAGAAGTCATGAAATTTAGGACGCTACTCCTGATTCGATGTTTTCGGAAGCCGCCTGCAGGATCATCAGCACATCGAGTGATGAGACCTGATCGTTTCCGCTCAGATCCGCGCCTTCTAACATCCACCCACCGGATCGTATAGATGCTGTTCTGCATGCAGAACAAAAACTACTTAAATTTGTTTTACCAATAGAACAAATATGACGGAGAAAGAGTATGCTATAATGGTCCTGAAGGAATGGTTCGAGAGCGAACTACCAACAATCGTTGAAAGAGAGATCGATTACAGAGACCTCCTTCGATTAAAAGAGGGTCTGGGAATAATTGGTGTTAGAAGAGCTGGAAAAACGTTTTTCATGTTTCAGACCGCGAAATCCCTCGGTGAAATTCCGGAAGAGAATATCGTTTACGTAAATCTGGAGGATCGGAGGTTGCAACCGTTGACAGAGAGAAGCCTGGATCGGATATATGAGGCATTCATCGAAAATTTCGATTACGATCAGAATAAGCCGATATGCCTCTTTCTTGACGAGGTTCAGAATGTCCCGGAATGGGAACGATTCGTGCGGAATTTCTACGACAATACAGATATAAAATTTATTGTCTCCGGATCTTCATCAAAAATTTTGAGAACCGAGTTGTCTACGCTGCTCACAGGGAGAATCATAAGACTTGAGATCCATCCGTTCTCTTTCAGGGAGTTCTTGAAGGCGAAAGATCCTGAGCTGGATATTGAAGACCGATTATTACTCTATTCACCGAGAGTGCACGAGATCAAGAGACTGTTTAAGGAATATCTGGAGTTTGGAGGGTTTCCAGAGGTTGTCCTGACAGATAAGATGAATTTAAAGACGATCTTGTTGGGTGAGTACCTGGACGGGATTATCAACAGAGATGTGATATCAAGATACCCTATCAAGAACAAAGTTCTCCTCGAAAACCTTGTCAATTACCTCTTCTCATCCTTTTCCTCGCCTTTCAGTTTTTCGAAGGCTCACAGGTTCTTCAAATCGTGTGGGCTTTCGGTCGGAAAACAGACACTGATAGAGTACTTTTCCTATATGAATGAAGTTTTCCTCTTCTTTTCCGTTCCGATATTCTCATACAAGGTAAAGGATATTCTGAAATACCCTGTAAAATTGTACTGTGTGGACAATGGGTTCATAAGGGTCGGCTACCCGAAATTTTCTGAAAATCTCGGTAGATTGGCTGAGAATATTGTGTTTATCGATCTAAAACGAAGATTCGGTTCATCAGCCATACGCTACTGGAAGGATGCGAAAGGCGAGGTCGATTTTGTCATAACAGAAGGGCTGTACGTCAAGCAACTGATTCAGGTTTGTTGGAGTATTAGTGCAGAGGAAACAAGAAAAAGAGAGGTCAAATCGTTATTGAGGGCGATGGACGAATTCAATCCGGAAGAGGGTCTTGTCCTAACGGAAGATTTCGATGGAAAAGAGACGACCGATGGTAAAACGATCGTCTTTATCCCATTGTGGAGATGGCTATTGCTTTGATCGTTGCAGGATCATCAGCGCATCGAGCGATGTAACCTGGTCATCCTCGTTCATATCTGCGTCACCGGAATACTCGCCGCAGGCAGCCATCTGCAGTGCGATCACCGCATCTGCCGGAGTGATTACACCATCGCGGTTCAGGTCGCCTTTCAGCATCGATTTACTGCAGGAGTATGTACAGCCCGAGTCAGCAGTTATATCATCATAGTTTAATGTCGCATCACAGGTGTTCTCAGAGCCGGTGTTTCCTGTGACTCCGGCGCAGACCTCGATATCCACACCCTCGTTTCCGCAGATGGTGTTCGAGATCATCTCATTATCGTATGATCCGTCATTTCTGCCCATGTTTATTCCCATGCCGTATTTACCGACAACTCCGGTGTATTCGGAGCCGTTCTTATTGTTCGTTATGGTGTTATGCCTGATGACGCTATCAGGACCGCCTATGAATATCCCGCTCCCGTAGTTCTCGTGCACATCGTTCTCTTTGATTGTGTGGCTTGCCGATTTCTTGCACCGGAGGATGATTCCGCCCTGACCGTTTCCGTACACATCGTTGTGGCTCACCGTGGTGTTCACGCACATCATCCGGGTGAGGAATCCGCCTTTGGTGTTGTTGTAGATCGTATTTTCGGTTATGGCGTTGTTCCATGCCCCGTAACTCGAGACGCCTTCTATGAAGATTCCGTTGCCGCCGCTTGTGCATGCTGTGCCTGCACCGGTGTTGTCGTGGATTCGGTTGTTCGTAATCGTGCTATAAAAGACGCCGATCCACTTGACGCCCTGAGTCGTGGTGACACCGCCGCTTGCCGCACCGTTGTGATGTATCTCACAGTTCTCGATTGCATTCTCGCAGACGAAATCTCCGATATCGTTATCATACCTGCTGTAGATACCGGTGCAGAAGTTTGTAATCTCCAGATTTTTGATGGTTATGTTATCGTGCGCTTTGTTGTATATCCCTGAGCGTTCGACCCCGCTACCATCGCATGTTCCCGGTGCGACGCCGTTTAGCGTATACCCATTACCGTTGATTGTGATGTTATCTGCGCCGATTTTGAGACCGTGTCCGGCATCGCAGTCCATATCCTCGTCAAACGTGCAGGACTCGGTTACCGTGTCTCCGCACCCATAATCCGTGCCTGTAGTGTCGCCCACACACCCTGCGTACGCGTTTCCTGTCAGCAATGCAAGAAGCAGTGCTATTGTCAATATTCGTCCGGTAAAATCTATTATCATGTTGTTATGTCACCTTTACTGCCGATGTCGCATGTTATTGTATCTCAAACACGTTTAGCTATTAGGTATACAAAAACACTTCCCTAATAAAATTAGGTTTTGGAAAAAAAAACCTAATTCCCGCACAATTCCACATTATCAGCAGCACTGCATAAGCATCCGTGCATCGAGCGATCTGACCGGTAAGCCAAGCCACTACCGTCGATGCTTCACCCGGTCAGATTGCTGAAATCGTATCCACTTCTCCTATGTCTGACAGATGGTTACTGTGCCATTGCATATCGAGTGGGTGAGGTGATTGACCTGGGGGCTTGAATCCGTGAGCGTTACAATCTCAAGGTCAATCGGACTCTCTCCAACCCCAAGAGCCTCAAAGACTATCTCTGCAACCGCAAAGTTGCCGTTAAGCCCCGGATTTGCAGCCTGGTATGCTATAACCTTTACGACCCCGATGTCCGCCTCCGGATTTATCGTGGTGCTATCAAACGCGCCATCCTGCGTGCTTTTCACAGATAGGAGGGTGGGGTCGAAGGTGATGTTGAGACCAAGCGACCCGATATCAACCCCGCCCTCGACCCTGATCGGGACCGTAATCGTGTCAGCGACATCTACCGTGTACTCATCGGCCACAATCCTGCACCCTCTATATGTAGTTTGCAGGATCAAGAGCGCATCAAGTGATGTAACCATAGAGTTGCCACTCACATCAGCGTCTTTTGAATACTCGCCGCGGACAGCCATCTGCAGTGCAATCAGAGCGTCTGCCTGAGTAATCACACCGTCGTGGTTCAGGTCACCTTTCGCAGACGCCCTGCCGCTAGCATCTTCATCTCCATAGCCGACATCCGGGGTTATCGTTGTCGTGCTATCCCGTGGCACATCAGTCGTCAGTGCCACGGGACTTGCGATCAACAGGACAATGCCGAGTAGCAACGCTATCCGGATATCCATTTCTCGTCCTACTTCAGCACCTCAAATCCATCCATTCCTGCAAGATGCTTTGCCAGATACATGCAGTCAGACGCCTCGATCATGCCGTTGCCGTTGACATCCGCAGCATCCTCGACGATCGTCTCGAATCCACCCACGCCAAGGAGGTGCTTTGCCAGGAACATGCAGTCTGCAACATCGACCACGCCATCGCTGTTCACATCGCCATTGAGAAACAGCGTGAAGCCCCCATCCCGAATCGTGTACGGGATCTGATTGCAGTCAGGGGTTGCATCCGTGAGTGTTGTGACTCCAAGATTCAGAGGGGTCGATGAGCTGCTGTTGCCCACTGATATGAATGTAACGTTTGCAACGACCACATCCCCATCTAGTCCCGGATTCGATGTCTGATACGCAATGATGCTGACAGAGCCGGATGCGGCATCCTCAAGGTTTGCAAACAGCGAGTCATAGTAAGACTGGCTTACATTTGATACGATCACAACATCCGGATCATAGTCAAGCGTAAGATGGCATGACCCCACATTCGAGACATTCCCGATTGTGATCGGAACGGTAATCATCCCTATTGCCGAAACATCCGGGATTGTGACAACCGCTCCGGACGGTGGGGGTACTGGATTTTCAAGCACATCCGCTGTCGCACCAAACGTGTTGTTGAATTCGTCTGTTTCACTGACCTCATCATCTGAGTCGGCCTCAACGAGAAGCGTGCAGCTTCCGGTTGTGTCTGGTCTCCAGCTGAAACCTACGGCGGTATCGCTGTTTCCTAAGAGTCCATCAACTCTCTCTTCGTCCACAACTACACCGTCAACCTTCAAAGTGACGTTGAAGGCTTGCGCATCTCCTGATCCAAGATTGGAGATCGTTGCCGCCAACGAGTGATCAGAGTCGAGATAGATCGGATCCGGAATGTCAAGGTCGGTCGGTGTAAGGTCTATCGGCTGTGGCGGCGGCGAACCGCTAACGTTTACCGTTCCATCATTGAGCACAACTCCACTGATCGGCTGGGCAGACGTATCACCAAGGATCACGTTTGAGAGCTCGAGATCCGTCGATCCAGCACCAACAGCCTCGAAGGTGATCGTGGTAAGCACGCCTGAACCAGCGACACCGCTGGTCACTCCCATTCTGGTCTCGCCATACTCAAGCTTCCCGATCGTGTTGTTGAACTTATTCGTGATTTCAACCGAGTTTTCACCATCTTGCGTCAAAAAGCCGCCTTTTACCTGACTTATGACTTGTAGAATCGCTTGATTGAATGTCAGATCGTACTGAGCGCCGTAAACTGAATTACCCTCTGGATCGACCGTTACATCGATTGTGAAGGTATCACCGAAAGAGACATCACGACTATCGACACTCACAGATGCCCCTGCTGCAATTGATGTTATACATATCATGGCTATCAAAGCCGTCAGGAGCTTTGCTCCCGAGTTTCTAACTTTCCTCATTTATATATTCCTCCTTCTTAGAACGTACGATACCATAAGGATACCAGCATACGCCAGGATTGCACCGAATCCGGATGTATTCTCTGCTGGAGTTGAATCATGCACCGATTCTGACTCCTCTGCGGGCGACTGCTCTGTTGGTAACACGTACACAGGAGCGCTCGCCTCCTCCCGTATTGATTCCAGCTCTGGTGTTGAGGTTGCGGTCTCAGTTGCAGCTGGAGTGGATGTTTTCCCTCCTGTTGCGGTTACGGTCGGTTCTGGTGTACTGGTTGGCGCGATCCCGTCAACAAGGCAGACCCCATTCTCGACCGAGACCGATATCGCCTTTGCCAGCGGGTCACTTACGATCACATCGGTAAGCTCGAGGCATGATCCTCGATCCCCTATAGCCCTGAAGGTGATATTTGCAAGCATCCCGGCTGATGTTACGCCGGTCTCAACGCCCATCCTGGTCTCGCCATACTCAAGTCTTTGAGACTCGTCATTGAAACTGTTCACAATCTCGTTCGTATTTGCCCCATCCTGACTCAGGAAGTCTCCTGCAGTCTGGCTTACAGACTCCAGAGACGTGGTATCGAATATCAGCTCATACTGAACCCCATAAACCTCATCACCATCCGGATCAAGGACTATCTCAACACTGAACTCCTCACCAGCCGATGTATCGATCAAGGCCGGTATGACCTTGAGGACCGCGCCACTGGCAGATGTCGTTGCAGGAATAAGCAGAAGCCCCAGCGTGAGGGTTATAATGATAATATTAGTTCTCATTCTCATTCTCCAACTTCACCGTCAAGTGTCGCATACGCGTTTCCGGTCAGCAATCCCGGAAGCATTGTGGTTATTGCTATCTGGTAGGTGGAATCTCTTCTCATGTTGTTATACCTCTTTTATCTACCGATGTCGGGTGTTATCGCACCTCTACCACGTTTACTTATTAGGTATATAATAATCCTGCCCTAAAAGAGTTAAGTTTTGGAAAAAAAACCTAATTCCTTCATAGTTCCATGTCCACAGCAGCGGATCGCAGGATCATCAGTGCGTCGAGAGATGTGATCTTGTTGTCACCGTTAACGTCCGCCTCTGCTGAATATCCACCGCGGACAGCCATCTACAGTGCGATCACAGCGTCTGCTGGTGTCAGTGTCATACGCGGTGGCTTACCACCAACGAGACAGATTCCGCTCTCAACCGAGACTGGCATCTCCGCTGCCTGTAGGTCGCTTATGATCACAGCGGTAAGCTCGAGGTATGATCCTCGATCCCCTATGGCCCTGAAGGTGATATTTGCAAGCGTCCCAGTCGATGTTACGTCAGTTTCAACGCCCAGCCTGGTCTCGCCATACTCAAGCATTTGGGACTCGTCATTGAAACTGTTCACAATCTCGATCGTATTTGCTCCATCATGGCTCAGGAAGTCTCCTGCCGTCTGGCTTACAAACTCCAGCGACGTGGTATCGAATACCAGCTTATACTGCGCCCCGTAGACCGGAACATCATCCGGATCAACGACTATTTCACTACTGAACTCTTCTCCTCTGTTACAGTCGATAGAAGATGGTACCACTTTTATAGTGGTGTTACCGCTATCATCAGCATAGACTGTCACAGGTATGGCAAGCATACCCATCAGGAGAGTTGCAAACATCGCCATCGCCATCGTTCTCATCTCATCACCCGTCCGCTTTATTCACTGCCATGCCGTACCCTTCCATCTCGTTCCGATGATTACCATATCAAGGATGTTTACCACATGGTTGTTGTTGAGATCCGCTCTATCTGCCCATTCATCCGGAAGATCTCTCCAGCAGGTATCCGGTGGTGAGCACGATCTACCTCATTCAAAACCCACGATCGAGGCATCTATGATATTCACAACGCCGTCACCGTTCGCATCGCCCGCGATATAGACGGTCACATCGAAGTATGTCGTATTGGTCTCTGGCTCATCATCTGTGACGGTAAGCAATGCATGGAATGGCTCATAGTAGTCTCCTGGTTCATTGGAACCGTTCCAGTTCCAGGATGCATATATGTGTTCGCATATCATATCTGTTCCATAAGTGCCGTCCCCGAAGCTCCAGTCATACGAGGTGATGCTGCCGTCCGGAGCGTGCGATCCGGAACTATCGAAGTAGACCTTGCAAAGGTGCTTTGATCCTATGTTGTTGTACCCATCATAGACGAGCGCATCTGCAACCGGGGGCTCATGATGGACAGTGAGAGTGCCGTTTGTCACCTTGCAATCGATTGCACTGAAGTTAACATCTGTTATGATCACCTCACTCAGGTTGAGATATGATGATGCTCCGGGATCGCCGATTGCGGTAAATGTCACGGTTGTAAGCGTTCCGCAGGACGCTATACCGACTGTGGTATTCTTTCTCGCCTCTGAATACTCACATAGACCTGTTGTATTATTGAGCGTGCATATCACGATCTCGGACTCGTTGCCATCTGGTGTTAGAAACAGCCCCTTCGCCTGTTCATCCGCTCTAATTGCGCTCTTATTGAACGAGAGTAGATACTGAACGCCGTAAACCTCCTTTCCCTCCGGATCAACGAATAGGTCTACCGTGAACACCTCACCCGCCTGTACGGCGCTATGGTGCGGTACCACATCGATAGTGGCAGCACAAGCTCCATAGACCGTGGTGGAGAGGAGCATTAACCCCATCGGCAGGATGGTGATCATCGTTGAGCTGGTGTTTCTCATTTAGTTCAACCAAAAAAATAAAAAAATAGTGGTTTTAAACCACTCAAACCGGATAATACGCGTTGTGATCCCACATCGTACCAACGATGACCGCATCGAGGATGTTTATCTTGCAGTCGTTGTTCAGGTCAG
>DAOUXE010000165.1 GCA_030666765.1 Methanosarcinales archaeon | reverse complement strand
TTTTTGGAGTGGATACCTATAATACTCATTGTATGCATCAATAGATGTAACCACTCAGGCATGTTGATTGGTCGCCTGATTGCGATTCTGTACTTTCTGGTAAGAAAAAATAACCGCTGAGGATGCAGAGGAATGCTATAAGTGTTTAACCGTTTATTTCCTCTCCGCGTACTACGGTTAAATTCCCGGTTTGGTTACAGACCCCCCACGTCCCGCGTGGTTCTTGCATAATGAAGTCCCCTGATGACGATGGTTTTAGGTACTTGAGTAGTAACCGATAAATGTTATTTCTGATGTGTCCATGCCCTATGCTCTATGTTCTGTGCACATACTCCGGTCTCCGCCCCGTAGTCACGTAATATGTCTTCGCGTGTCTGCGTAAACTGGTATAGCAATATCTCTGACATCAATTTCGGATCTCCTAAGGCTTACCGAGCAATAAAGTAGCAAAAGTACATGCTCGAGTAACTCGTTGTAGGAACCACAAGATTACACGGATTTTCACAAGATTTTTGTGTTAATCTTGTGTAATCTCGTGGTTTATATGCTAATATTCACACAATTTTAGGTAAATACTAGCAAAGTTATCTGATGGCGCTCCACATCCATGACATCCGTACAATTTGCTTATTCATGTCATTCACGATCTCTTTTTCCGATTTTATCATGGATAAATCGATGGGTGGATGATACAGATTTTAACAGGTTATTTTTTGGCAAGCACTGAGAGATATACCACAGATCCGGACAGGAAATCCCCGCCAAGATTGCGATCAACTCGCAATCCTGGCATATTTTTCACTTCCCTTGATTAGATAGGCTAGTTCTCATCCTATAAAAATGTCCTCATTATCCACATAATAATGAGATTCTTTGCGGTTGGATACATAGTATTATTAATGTATAGGGGAATATGTATTGTTTAACACAGTACTGTACACCACAAGGGATGATCGAATGGAATCAGAACAAGAATTGATGAGAATCGGAGTATCGCTCCCGGATAACCTGCTGACAAGGTTTGATGGAATACTTACAAAACGTGGATACTCGTCGAGATCAGAAGGCATCCGGGATGCAATCCGGAGTTATATCAGGTACTATGAATGGGCAAGCGAGGTCCAGGGGGATCGGCTTGGCGTCATATCGTTGACTTATAACCACGATCAGCACGGACTTCTTGATGCGCTTGCCGATATCCAGCATCAGCATCTGGATGTGATCCAGTCCTCGATGCATTTCCATGCGGATGCGAAGACATGTCTCGAGGTAATCACGCTGCATGGTGATGCGACCAATCTCAAAAAGGTGGCAGAGGATCTTATGGCGCTTAAGGGCGTGCAGCATCTGAAACTGACCACCATTTCACCTATAAAGTGAGATGGACGAGTCAAGACACTGGGCAGACGTCATCGCAGATAACGTAGCTACAAAGAAGCACGTCATCGCGACAGGGATCACCCCTTCAGGGGAGATTCACATCGGAAACATGCGCGAGGTAGTGACAGCGGATGCGGCGTACCGCGCGCTCTGTGATGCAGGGATCGGTGCAGAGTTAATTTATATCGCAGATACCTTGGATCCGCTTCGTAAGGTCTATCCGTTTCTCTCTGATGATTATAGTGAGCATGTCGGAAAACCGCTTTCTGCTGTGCCCTGCCCATGCGGAGATTGCGCGAACTATGCCGAGCATTACCTGACGCCGTTTCTCGAATCGCTTGAGCGGCTGGACATCAGCCCTACGATATACCGCGCGCACGAACTCTATGGGCGCGGGGATTTCGTGCCGGTCACCATAACCGCACTTACCAACCGGGACCGGGTCGCTACAATCCTTAAAGAGGTATCGCACAGGGAGCTGCCTGCCAGGTGGAGTCCTTTCAATGTTATATGCGAGGAATGCGGAAGGATTACGACCACAACCGTTACCGGGTCTGATGAAAATGCAGGAACCGTTGATTATGCCTGCGAATGCGGGCAATCTGGCACGGTTCCTGTGAAAGGGAACGGAAAGCTGACATGGCGGGTTGACTGGGCTTCCAGGTGGCGCGTTCTCGGCGTTACGATCGAGCCGTTTGGTAAGGATCATGCGACACGAGGCGGTTCGTACGACACAGGGACAAGGATATCAAGGGAGATATACGATTATGATCCCCCTTATCCAATCATCTACGAGTGGATTCATCTGAAAGGAAAGGGCGCGATGTCGTCCTCGACCGGAGTCACAGTCACGATCGCGGATATGTTGCGGGTCATGCCGCCCGAGGTACTCAGGTACTTAATCATCCGGACAAAGCCGGAAAAGCACATAGACTTCGATCCATCTCGCATCATCGATCTGATCGACGAGTTTGACCGTGCGACCGGGAGGGCATGGGAACTGTCCATGACGAAAAGGTATCTCAAATCAGGTATCCCGTTTACGCACCTCGTAACTGCTGTGCAGATCGCATCTGACTTAAGTGGCATTCATGAGGTGCTCGACCGGAGCGGCTACAGCGGGTACGACGAGGAGTCTGTGAGACAGCGTGTCTTGAACGTCAAGAACTGGCTTATGTCATACGCACCCGACTCTGCCATATTCGAGGTGCAGGAGACGCTGCCTGATGCTGCGAAGAATCTCTCTGATGAGCAGAGAGCAGGGCTTGGCGCGCTTGCATCCCATATTCAAGGAGGCGTGGCAGCCAAAGACCTGCATGATCTCGTGTACGCGGTCTCCGAAGAATCAGGCACCTCAGCAAACAAGATGTTCCAGGCAATATATATATCCTTACTCGGGAAGAAATCGGGTCCAAGGGCAGGATATTTCATGGCGTCCCTGGACAAGGAGTTTTTGGTGAGCAGGCTGCGGGCGGCTGGTAGCGGCGGCGAGATCGCGGGAGTAGATGCATGATCTGTGATGTGTTTAGCCAGGCGGACGTATGCGAAAGATTTATGACCGCCACCAAACCACTATTAATACGTCTGGCGAATTATGCAAGTGGCACCGTCGTCAGGAGGTTAAGATGTACCTCAAGAAGCTCTCGGAGATGAACTCCTTCCGGATTGAAAAACTCGGGAATGCTCGCAGGAACGATGTTTACAATTATTTAGGAATCCGATTCGAGGAAAGATTATAAATACGAGGAGAAGATATACTACAGTAACATTAAGGAGGATATAAGCTATGAGCAAAACCATGCTTAGGATTGTTGCAATTGCAATGATTGTGTTGGTCGTCGCATTATCGGGATGCGTCGGGGGCGATGAAAAGCCCGCCGAAGTTGAGCCTACACCTGAGGTAACGCCTGAGGTAACGCCTGCAGCAACGCCTGCGGTAACGGTAACGCCTGCGGCAACGCCGGCAGTTGAAGAAACAAAGACGGCTGATGCAGCAGAAGGGTTCACACCAAAAACCAGTGATCGCTCACCTCTTGAAGCCCCCAGTGGAGGCTGCGAAGGTCTTGATCAAACTGTCTTAGGACGGTACGATAACAACAAGGATGGACTGATCGACAGTAACGAGATGGAAACTGCAAAGATTGGTTTCGAGAGCAACTACGAGAAGCAAAGTGACTATGAGCAGATTCTGTATGCATACGAGCATAACTGCCCTGTAGAGACAGAGTGAGGGCGATTTTCGCATCCCTGCACTCTTTTCCTTTTTTATTTCAGTCAAGATCTGGTATTTTTGTATCCACTCCAAAAAGGAGGGTAAGAGGTATGCGGGCTTCAATTTACCTAAATCTTGTGTTATGATCTGTTTTGATTTCTAAAGACCATCGGTTATCGATTTAATAATATTTTATTATACTTTTAAGATTTAAATTAGCACTCATCACATAATTTATAACATCATTTGCATAAATTCGTAACAACAAGTTGTTGATTTGTACATAATACCCCCATTTACCTTATAATTTGGAGGGGATACGTATTTTTTCTGTCTTGATTTTCGGTGAAACGTAAATTATAGCCCAAAAGGTGTCACACGGGTATGACATGTTCTGCCTTTTTTCAAATGTCCATTTCAATCGCGTCGTTATCATTGGTAATTCCACAGGTGTTCTGTGACGATAAAAGGACAGGCTATTTCAATTCACCGAAAGTCAGGTCTGTCTTCTATTGCCTCAATCATCGCTTCAGCGCCAGCTAGCCCGGAATGTTAGAAGCGCACTTAGGGGCCACCGAAAAATAACCTGTTAAAATTCATATCATCCGCCCATATATCCATCCGTGATAAAATCAGCAAAAGGATCTGAATGGAACGAATAAGCAAATTGTACGAATTTCATGAATGTGGAGCGTTATCGGATGAATTTGCTAGTACTTACCCAAAATTGTGTGA
>DAOUXE010000113.1 GCA_030666765.1 Methanosarcinales archaeon | reverse complement strand
GGTAACGTGATATTATACCGGAAGTACGGGCGCACCGATGTAACTCCAATCATCCACCGCGCAATGTACTATGTGGGGGCAGGCGAGCCGACGTGGGAAGGTGGTCCGATTGCGCCACATGCAAGATATATCACGAAAGGCGACAATAACTATGTCATCGATCAATATGGTCTCTGCACCGAGCCCATACGCGAGGAGTGGATAGATGATGTCGCGTGTTTCCGCGCGCCGTATATTGGGCAGGTGTATATCACACTCTTGAAAACAGTAAAAATAGGTAACTACTCAGATAGTTTCATCTGATACTCACCCTCATCGCACCCGAGTAGAATCAGAGCGTTGAGGATTTTCTGTGATTGATGTTTACCTTTGGAAGTGAGTGCGTCAAGAGCTTCACGCTCCTCTTTGGCAAGTGTCACTAGGTATTTCTTCATATTCAATCATCTCAGATTGATTATGAAGAACAGGTGTTATATTTTTTGTGATATTACAAGGTTGACATGACACTAGAAGTGTTTAACCGTTTATTTATCCTTTGCGTACTCTGCGGTTAAATTCCAGGCATGCGTTTAGCTTTTCCACCTCAGCTAAACACGTACAATTCCCGGTTTGGTTACAGTAGCCCCCACGTCCAGGACCGTCCCTGTATAGTGAAGTCCCTGACAGTGGTTTTGGGTACTTGAGTAGTTACAAAAATACTTAAATAATGCGGGGGGTGGGATTCGAACCCACGGACTCCTGCGAGACTAGGCCCTCAACCTAGCGCCTTTGACCTGGCTGGGCAACCCCCGCACATTATGGATCAGGCATCGATGATGCCGAGGTATTCATCCAGTGCCGTTGCCCTCTCTTTGATGTTATCAGCAGACCTTATAATCAGTTCGGTGATCGGCATCGAACCATCACTCTCAGCTGTAAATATGACCGAGTCCGGATAGGTATCAACCTTGATCCAGTTGAGTTCGCAGACGCTCTCGCATAATCTGCAGAGCGAACATGCGCGTTCATCGACCGCTTTCGCGACATTATCCGTGATCACAAGCACGCCGCGCGGACATGCGTCCACGCACATCCCGCAGGCGTCACACTCTTCTAATACGGTGATGTGCGGCATGTTCTTGTATCCGCACGCAACCCCTGCCTGCCATTTCGCATGGTCGTGTCCTGTACCGAGCCGCGCAACTGCTTCGAGCGATATCTTCTGCCCTTCTGCCAGTTTGATGATCGGCACCGCATCTGCCGGTGTGACTGCTGGGTCGGCAGAGACCATTTCTGTGGAATACGCCATCTTTGGACCTTCTACAGACAGCGTAAGCGAAACTTGACACTGAGGACATCCTTCTCCGCCGCATCCGCAGTCAGAGGGGAGCACATATGAATCAAGGTCAGTTTTGAGCGGAATCAATCCAAGACGGAGTGCGAGTTGTTCATCGAAGAGCACAGACGTGTTGTTATAGATGTTCACATAGTCGATTGCAAGCGTCGGGATCTCTGCGAGCATGCCGCGCCTCAGACTGTTTGCAAATGCATGAGTCGCACCGGAAAGCACGAACTTTGCTTTGCGGTCATCCAGTTCAACGATCTCTACATTCATTTGAGATGTCCCTGTGCCATAAGATATGCGTTCATGTGCGCCACGCTCTTGTACTCGCCGCCTTTCGCCTTCCGGTACACCTTGCAGTAAACATTCGGAGGGAGCGTACCATCAGCACGCAGTTCCTTGAGACGGCTGCGTAGCGCACGGATCTTGGTGATCCATTCCCGCTTTCCGGGAGTCCTCGCGCCCTTCCGCCCTTTCCGTGAACCGTGTCCAGCCCCGTGCCCGTATTTCCGTTTCATATCCCTCTGCCGTGCACGTGCGCGGCTGACACCTTTCTTCGGTTTTGGCTGAATCGCCCCGGACTCGAGCAGATCCCTAATATCATTCCGCGTGGTTGCATTAGCGATGCCCTCCTTCTCCTTGGGATCGAGCCAGATTCTGTTAATTCCTATTTTAAGCACATTTGCAGCAATACGCCGTTGATTCGATAAATTGTAACGATCAGCCATTTACACCGCCTCCTCTTCTGTTTCTACATCTTCTACCCTTTCTACTTCCTCCATCATTTCCTCAGGAAGTGGGTTTAAGATTTTTATCTCGCGGCTCTTTGCTAGCTCCTCGATCGTCCGCCGTTTTCTGACACCGACTGTACGTGCGATCCGTGCAGCCTGATACAAGGGGTCGATCGGCTGTAGATCAGCCATATTTCGCACCAGCACCTCTTCAAAACCAGACGGGTGTAGTCCCCTGACTGCCTTTGGGCTGCCGTATCCAACCTGTACAATCGCACCTTTTGCTGCGATCCTCTTTCTAAGCTTGCCCTGCAGCCCTCTCGGGCGCCGCCAGTTATCGTCCAGTTTTTTCTTCTTATGAGAGTCGGTACGCTTGAATATGGGCTTCTTGCTCTTCTGCTGTTTTCTGGTATTTAATAATCGCTTGGTTTCCGAATCCATAAATTATCACCTACGACATCATCTCTTTTCCGATCACGTATATCCCATCCTGAAATACCCTTGGATCGCGTGCCTTGATCTTCGTTGCCTGCTCGATGTTCGCCGCGGTCTGCCCGACCGACTCCTTGTTGATACCGGTGACGATTACCTCATCGCCGTTTACCTCTACATCAGACCCACCCAGTATCTGGGCCACCCGATCTTTCTTCTCGCCAAGAAAGTTGCCTATTATGAATTTGCCACCGTCGATACGTAATTGGACCGGAAAATGAGAATACACCAGTTTCATCCGGTATCTGTATCCGTGCATGACCCCATCAATCATATTCTTGATGTGGGACGCAAGCGTACCGACCATTGCTTTTTGCTTCTTCCGTATCATCGCAGCATCGACATCCACGCTTATCACACCTTCGATCTGCCGGATCGTGATGTGTGGATACCACAGTTCACGGGACATCTCGCCCTTCGGACCTGACACCGTAACCATTCTTCCATCGATCGAAACAGCCACGTCGTCCGGTATCGCAACCGTTTTTTTGATCTCTTTTGCCATTTTCCACCTGATACGCTAATACACGTAAGCGAGGAGTTGTCCTCCGATTTTCTTCTCTCGTGCCTCGTAGTGTGATAGTACACCATGAGGCGTCGTCAATACCAGAGCGCCGAAGTTTCTTGCAGGCAGGAACCGTTTCTCCCATTTCTCAAGATCGGCAAGTTGGGTAGAGAATCTCGGCTTTACGACCTTACAGTCGTTAATCCTTCCGTGCAGACTCACCTTAAAGATACCTGCCTTTCCATCCTCAATGAACTCATATTCGCTGATGTAGCCTTGGCTTTGCATCACAGAGAGCACATTACCGATGAGTTTTGAAGCGGGGCGTATGATACACTCCTGCTTTCCGGTCCTTTCTGCATTCCTGATGGTTGAGAGCGCATCAGCAAGTGGGTCAAGTAGTACCATTATAATCTCCTCATGTATATTTTTCAAAACCCATGTCTTTCGCAATCTCCCTGAAACACTGACGGCAGAGGTATATACGGTATCTCCGAACCAGCCCCTGTTTCCTGCCGCATCGTTTGCAGACGTTTGCACCCTTTCCAATCTGAATATCTTCACTCATTCCATCACCTCTATCCGGTAGCGATCCTGCATCCATGACCGCACATCCTCAGCAACCAACCGATGTTTGTGCGAGGTCTTATTCTGCTGGATGCGGCGCCTGCTGACCCGGTATCCGGGTCGCTTCAAACTTAAAGAGACATCCATTCCAAAAATCCCGATATTCGGATCATAAGCCATATCCGGGAAGTCGGTGTGTTCCTCGATCCCAAAGGATACATTGCCAGTCTCATCGAACTGTGATGCATATAGTTTACGGTCGATTATAGCAAGCGCAGTATCTATGAACTTGTATGCCTTGTCCTTCCTGAGTGTGACCTTGCAACCAATCGGCTCCCCCATCTTGATCCCAAACGCGGGGATGCGGGATTTCGAGAGCGTTCTCACGCACTTCTGATCGGTGATCGCTTCAAGGATATTCTCGGCATTGACGAGACGCTCTCCGCTCTCACCCACTCCGATATGCACGGTCACCTTATCGACCTCGATTGCGCGCATCGGTTCAGTCAACTACATCACCGCCGTTCGCCGTCTCGATCTCAGGCGTGCCTTTTCCGACCACAAATACATAATCCTCAATCGTCTCGAAATCATAACTACTATGTAAGGATGTCATGTTTGGCATTGCACTCTGCGTCTTTCTTACACCCTCTATCGTCGCGAGTTCTCCTGAATGAGCGCCACCGATGACGAGGGCAAGGCTGCCAGGTTTGTATGCGAGGTGCTTTACAACCTTCCGCTCAGGAAGTGTGAGGATGACTGAATCAGAAGGATGACACGAATACTCGTCAGAAACAACATTTGAACCATCATGAAGGTTCAACTGTGTATTTCCACCCTTAACAATTGTTTTATCGGTAATTTTGCACAATTTAACCTCTGGATCGCCGATTTTCATCAGGCTAAGTCTTTGTTTCTCATCCAGAAACACCCTGTACGACAGATCGATCTTCGGTATGGATATAACATCGAAAACCCCTACCGGGAACTTGTAATCCCGTCGGACGATGCCATCCACCGATATATTGCCGTCATGCAGGATTTTCTTAGCCTCTCTACTCGAATTTGCGAGTTTCATTACGTCCCGTAGGACCAATAACAGAGGGATGCTTTTTAACCTGGAATGTGGACCTGGTGAAGCTTTAACAGCCCACTTATGTGTCTTCCTCTGTATATTCCAGGTTTTCGGCATTGAAAGTCTTTTCTGATGTCTGCTCACTCAATCACCCATGCCAAGTAACTGTTCTCTAATTTCATCATCAAGCTCCAGTTTGGTTATCATCACATTCGACGGATATATTGGTCTTGGAACCTCTTCCCCATCCGCCCTGAATAACGTTGCGCCATCGATCGCGAGTGTACCCTTCTTCAGATTGGCCTGTTCTACTTTGCCTTCTGTACCAGCATACTCGCCGCGCATAATTTTTACGGTATCTCCGGACCGGACGCCAAACGTTCTTCGTCCGTACTTCTCCCGCAGCGATTCGCTTAAGTGAGCACCCATAAACTTCTGTCTTTTATGCAGAGGCGCTTGATGCTGCGCTTTTCTCTGCTTTCTTGGTTGTTTCGATATCATGATCATTACACTTTGTCGTTATGGTATATCTATCTTTCTTGATTCTTTGCAGGGGCTTATTAACCATATCCCCTGCACCACTCACCTCTTTGTTGCACGCTTGAATCGCATCACCTTAATAT
>DAOUXE010000052.1 GCA_030666765.1 Methanosarcinales archaeon | reverse complement strand
TTCGCCCAATCCACAATTTTTCAGATCGACTCTTAACTTCTTCGGATTTACCACCTATTGAAGCACCTGATAGTGGTTTTGTTTTGTAGTGTGATACAGCCCCCATACATGCAACGCGAATTACCAAAGACCCCAAATTTCTTGACGAGATAGAGAAATGTTAGAGATAGAGTATAATTCTAATTTTTTGAAAAATGTACATAAAATAAAAGATACTTCTGTTAAGGAGCGAGTTAAAAATCAAATCAAAAAAATATTGGAAAATCCTGAAATCGGAAAACCGATAAGATACACAATAAAAGGAACAAGGGAACTCCATATGGGTTCTTTTAGACCATCTTATGATTATTCATAGGAGGAATATAAAATAATCTTTTTAGACATATACTATAAAGATGAGTAATGATTTTTCGTCCATTAATTCGTTTAAGTGATGCGAGTATATACCAGATACTCATCCTGGGAAACATGGTGATCTCAGTCGTTCATCCTGTCCAAAGCGGAGTTTTCAGGAAATACCGCATTTCCAAATTTTATCGCAGGAAAAGTTTATGCATAAACAGATATATTCCAGAATCAGCCAAATATAACTACCATTCCCGCCAAGGAGTATTACAGATGTCAAAAGTGGTCTATGCTGAAATGGATGTGAGACCCTGGTCTATGTGAAATTCTTCAGATGCACCGGATGCAAAAGTTCATATTCCCCTGAGAAGATCCGGAGATGCCCGGTCATGAGGTGTCCGAAGTGCAATTCTGCGCTTGATGCCGAGTATGACTACAAATTGATACAGCGTACGATTCGCAAGGACGAATTCATGCGTGAGTGTCCGGGTCACTGGAAATACTGGGCATTCATGCCGGTTGGCGATCTCTCCAGGATCGTTGCGATGGGCGAGGGCGGTACGCCTCTTATTGACCTGACAAGACTCCTGCCCCGCGCAAAGAAGTTTCTTGTGAAGTACGAGGCAGCCAATCCAACGGGCTCGTTCAAGGACCGCGGCTCATCGCTTGAGATCACAAAAGCGGTCACCTGGGGTAGAAAGAGAGTAGTGATCGCATCAACAGGGAATATGGGGTCTTCTGTCGCCGCATTCGCCGCGTTTGCCAGACTGCGATGCAAGATCATCCTCCCGGACTTTGTGAACACGACGAAGATCGTCCAGATGAAGGCTTATGGCGCTGAGATCGAGCTTACAAGCGGCGACTACGCAGATGCCATGGAGATTGCCGAGAACCAGGTCCGCAGTGATCCCAAGTCGTTTCTGGCAGGCGACTACCCGTGGCGGTGCGAGGGCACAAAGACCGTGGGGTTTGAGATCGCTGACCAGATGTACTGGCACGTTCCAGATGCTGTGATCGCGCCCATAGGAAACGGCACCCTGATCTGGAGCGTGTGGAAGGCGTTTAAGGAATTGATGATCACCGGGATCACCGATGCGCTGCCGTTCATGATAGGTGTTCAGGCAGAGAGATGCGACCCGGTCGTGAGAGCATGGGAGGAGCGGACTGACACGATCGTGCCGATAGAAGATCCAAGAACCGTTGCCTCTGCAATCGCATGTGGCACCCCGATCGATGGCTTGCTTGCATTAAAGGCGATCCGCGAGTCGGGCGGCATCTGCGTAAGGGTGACTGATGAGGAAATCCTTCGGGCGAGAGATGAACTCGGATCAAACGGCGTCTTTGTTGAGCCAAGCGGGGCTGTTTCGTTTGCAGGGGCAAGGAAGACCGGTGATCTGCTGGATCAGAAGACGGTTGTCTGCATCGCAACAGGGCACGGACTCAAGGATATGTATGGCATCGAGTGATGTGATGCTGCCTCATGTATTCCAGCCCGATCCCCGTTGACATATAGGTGAATTGTCGGAACTCGAAATTAGTTGGGATAATAATCTATAGGCATAGATCTGATTCAAAAGACCCGGGTGACTTTACAACCCTGGTATGCACGAAACTCTGCATGAACCGGGCAAGATTCAGAAGTTTTTATCTGAATTGTACGATATCAAGATAGATTTTTAATAAAACAAGCGTCTACAATGGGGATTATGCCGAAATGTTTATATAGACCAGACTGATACTACAAGCAGGTTGGAGATTGATATGACTATTATTAATGTAATGTCACAAGAAGTCGTGTGCATCACAGCAGATGATTTTGTAACGCACGCACGTGAGATGTGATGCAGCCCAGGTTGGAGTTGGACATGTTGTTCTACTACAGTATAAAAATAATATTTTTTGGATATTCAAAAAACGCTATCAGTAGAAATTGTGAAAGATTGATGGCGACCTGCGGAATGTCAGTTATATATGCTTTGCATATAGATAAACCATTCGGTTGATCAGAGCTTTCAACTTATCCTGTGCCTATGTTGTCTTGAATCTGTTGTTGATTCAGGTCTTGCGTCCATCGTTTCGGATTTCGAGTATATCTGGAAAACAGATGAGTTGTGATCCAACGCCAAACAATTCGACCGCCCAAACCTCAACCCCCAATCTCATACCCATACCCCCTCGCCTCCAGCCCCGCCCACTCCTCGTCAACCTCCGCCTGTATCACCCCGATATCCTCATCCGAAAGATGCGAGAACCTCTCCTGCGCATGCAGATACTCTGAAACCTCCCGCCTCTTCTTCGGAATGTAAGTAATACTAACCCTGCCATCCACAATCTCATAAAGCTTCCAGATCCCTGTTCTCACCGCAAGTCTGCCAATCTTGATCCCCTCTGCCGGATCAAAACCCCAGCCGACCGGACACGGCACCAGTAGATCGATAAAAGCCAGCCCCTTAACCTCTGACGCCCTCTTAACCTTATTCAAAAAGTCCACTGGAAAGGCTGGACATGCTGTTGCGACATAAGGTATCCTGTGAGCCGCCATGATTGCAGGCATATCCTTTGCCACCTCAACCTTCCCGACAGGCGTTGTCGATGTAGACGACGCACGCGGCGTCGAGCTTGCCCGCTGGTGCCCGGTGTTCCCGAATGACTGGTTGTTGTAGCAGATGTAGATCATGTCGATATTCTTCTCTGCCGCTCCTGATAGGCTCTGGAGTCCGATGTCGTATGTTGCGCCATCACCGGCATAACCCAGTATATTTGCTTTGATATTCTTTCTTCTGAGCGCATAGTGGAGTGCGGTTCCTGCGGCTCCCGTATTCTCGATTGCGAGATGGAGCCATGGAACCCGAAGCGGTGTTCTTGGATAAACCGGGAGCAGGGTCATGCAGCCGGAGCCATTGATTACGATTGTGTCCTTACCAAGAACCTTTAATGCAAGACGAAGCCCGAGGGACGCAGAGCAGCCCTGACATGCGACATGCCCTCCGACAAGGTAATCTTCCATCGGGATATCGGTTAATTTCTTCAGATCAGGGGTCTTCAAAATATCCACTCCTCTACGTCTCGTCCAAGTCTTTTAAACATCTGCTCGTACTTTTCGACCCCGATCCTTCTGCCTCCAAGTCCTGCAATGAAACTGGTAACGCCCCTTCCGAGGCAGGCTTTCACATCGGTTGCTATGATCCCTCCACTTCCCGGGGAGATATCCTGGTCGATTACGCCGATCTCTTCCACATCAGAGAGCGCATCAATGATCGCCTCGCATGGAAACGGCCGCATCGTCCTCAACCTGAGCATCCCTACTTTTTCTCCCTTCGCTCTCAGTTTATCGACCGTGTATTTGAGTATCGCTGACTCGGAACCAGCAATCACAAGTACACGCTCGGAATCATCCGGACAGTACGACTCGACAAGCCCGTACTTCCTGCCGGTCATCTTCTCCCACTCTGCACAGACCTCTGTTATGACGCCCTTCGAATTCTGCATCGCCATGCGCTGCTGTGATTTGAAGTACATGTACTCATCAAAGACGACGCCGCCCACGCTCATCGGCTCTTTTGGGTCCAGAATGGTGTGTTTCGGGTTGTATGCTGGCAGAAAATCATCTATCTCGTCCTGATCCGGGATCTCTACCGGTTCTCTTGTTGCGGAAAGTGTGAAGCCATCGAGATTGATCATCATCGGCAGCAGGACCTCGCTATTCTCTGCAATCTTGTATCCCATCACCACACTGTCCAGAACCTCCTGGTTGTTCGAGCAGAATATCTGAAGCCATCCGGAGTCCCGCTGTACGAGTGCGTCGTTGTGATCTGACCAGAGCGTTATCGGCGCGGAGAGCCCCCTGCTTACGTTGACAAGGATCACGGGAAGCCTGAGACCGCTCGTCACAAACATCATCTCGGTCATGAGCATCAACCCTTGTGAGCTTGTCGCGCTGAAGACGCGTGTGCCAACAGATGAGGCGGCTGCAAGAGCGCTCTGTACGCTGTGTTCTGATTCCATCGCCAAGAAGTCCGCATCCATCTCTCCACTTGCAATCCACGATGCGATATCCTCTATTATCGCAGTCTGTGGGGTTATCGGAAAGTTCGGGATTATCTCTGCCCTCGCAAGTCTCGCCCCCCATGCAGCAGCGCCATTCCCGGCGATCATCCTTCTCGTGTTCACTTTCACACATCCCTTGTGGCTGTGATGAATCTGCATTCATTTACGCATATCCCGCAGCCCTTGCAGTGATCATAGTCGATCCAGATATTATCGCAATCAACGTGTATGGCACCTTCGGGACAGAAGACCCAGCATTTGCCGCACCGCACACATTTATCGCTGTCAATTGTCGGTCTGAAGACTCTCCACGTCCCGGTATTGTTCTTAAGCGCACTCGCAGGCTCTCTGATCACTGGAACGCCGCTCTCGCCATCATAAGATATGTTGATAATCTTCATCTTACTGTCGTCCCCGCCCCGGTCGTTAGCTCGCATGCTTTCAGTGCGCCTTTTATGTTCTTATCGATCAGATCCTCCGGATATTTCCCGAGTTCGTCTCTGACCGCCTTCTTGAACGCATCGACTGTGATAAGATGCGTTATCCCGATCAAAAATCCAACGATCACCACATTCGGGATCGGCTTTTTCAGGTACTCGAGTGCAAGACCGGTTCCATCGACACAGAAGACTCTTATATCTTTTATTTCAGGATGCGCATCCTTAAAATCCCCTGCGCTACGGGTTGTGTTTATTATTATGGTGCAATCGTTTGGCAAGTCTGAAAAGACATCCTTGACCTCGATTATCGATTCATCGAGCAGTATCAGAATATCGGGCTTTGCGATGTATCCTCTCAGAAGGATTGGTTTGTCGTCGATTCGGACAAACGCCATGACCGGCGCGCCCCGTCTGGCAGCGCCATACAGCGGGAAGTCCTGTGCATATAGCCCATCGTAGAGTGCTGCTGTGCCAAGTATCCGGGAGGTCACAACCACGCCCTGACCGCCCCGTCCGTGTATTGTTATCTCTGACATATCGACCTGTTGCGTTGCAGCGAGGGGTAGTTCTTCCCATCGGCATCAGTCCATCTAAACCTTTCGCAAGAATAGCAAACATAGCAAAAATAAATAAGATTTTTTACTTTCTTCAGGTCGAATCAAAAACATCCGGAGCACATACAGACACAACACAGATACGACTCCGCATCACAACCCACACTTCAGGAACCCCGTACATGGGGCAAGCCGCCCGGACTCCCACGCCCTGGGCGGCACGCCGCATTGCCCGGTCAGAACCAGTTATGCTTATGGAGTGTTCCGAAACTCAACCATCTCACGTCCCCATCGTCCACGAATGGAGATACTCATCTTGTTCCGCAGTCAGTTTCTCGATTTTTATCCCCATCGCGTCCAGTTTCAGGCTTGCAACCTCCTCGTCTATCTCGGGCGGCACAGGATAGACCTGGTTATCCAGCTTAGCCCCGTGTTCCACGATGTAGCGTACAGCAAGCGCCTGATTCGCAAAGCTCATGTCCATAACCTCTGGCGGATGCCCGAATGCAGATGCGAGGTTGACAAGCCTTCCTTCGGCAAGAACATATATGCGATTGCCGTTTGCGAGCGCGTACTCCATCACATCCTCTTTTATCTCGCTTATCCCGACCGCAATCGACGACAGACCCGGGAGATCGAGTTCGACATTGAAATGACCCGAGTTCGCAACGATCGCCTGATCACGCATCACCGCAAAGTGTTCCGCTCTGATAACAGACATGTCGCCAGTGACCGTTATGAAGAGGTCGCCGATTCGTGCCGCATCCAGCATAGGCATCACCCGGTAGCCGTCCATCACAGCCTCGAGCGCCTTTCTCGGGTTAACCTCGACGACGACCACGTTTGCGCCGAGCCCTTTCGCACGTAATGCCGTGCCCCTTCCGCACCAGCCGTATCCAACGACAACGACCGTCTTTCCGGCAAATAGGACGTTCGTTGCGTTCATGATTCCGTGAATCGTGCTCTGCCCTGTGCCGTAGCGGTTGTCAAACATCATCTTGGTGTCGGCATCGTTGACCGCAACAACAGGGTATGCGAGCGCACCGTCCACCGCCATCGCCCGCAGCCTGATTACACCGGTTGTGGTCTCCTCACAGCCGCCGATGACGCCTGAGAGGAGGTCTTTGTGCTCGCTGTGTAGGGTGGCGATCGTGTCTGCGCCGTCATCGAGCGTGACGTGCGGCTTAATCTTGATCGCCTCTTCGAGGCATTCGTAATACTCCTGGTCGCTCTCGCCTTTGATTGCGAATGTCGGTATCCCCTCTGATGCAAGCGCAGCCGCAACATCGTCCTGCGTGCTGAGCGGGTTCGAGGCTGCGAGCGCAATGTTTGCGCCCCCCGCCCTGAGCGCTGTGATCAGATTTGCGGTCTCAACAGTCACGTGCAGGCATGCAACGACGTTTATCCCCTCGAGCGGGCGTTCTTTCTCGAATCGTTCCCTGATCTTCTGAAGAACTGGCATGTGCCTGCGTGCCCATTCGATTCGCTGTTTTCCCTCGTCTGCGAGGGCAATATCCTGTATGATGTGTTCTTTCATGTTATGCTCCGGTGATCTTCAATTTCACATTGCTCACCACTGAGTATAGTATTCCATGTGCTTTATTATTCTTAAAGTTCCGCCGGTTTGCGTGACAGCCAGCATGTCCGTAAACCGACTCCTGTGATTATTTGGGGTCTTTGGTGGCACAACCGAAAATCCCAGTGAAATGCACCCGGAGACTTTTGTTCTTTGCGTCATCGCGTCTTTG
>DAOUXE010000009.1 GCA_030666765.1 Methanosarcinales archaeon | reverse complement strand
TCTCAACTTTGCGTCTCTGCACCTTTGCGACCTTGCGTTAGATCAGAGGAACGCAAAGATGCGATGACGCAAGGGCGCAAAGATTGGAAACCATAGAATCCATCAGAATCAGTAAATTTCATGTAATCTTGTGGTTAAAATCCCAAAAACCACAACTTACCCGAGCATGTACGGTTGTGACGTATGGCATGACCTGCAAACGGCTGATATGTGTGCAGCGACACTTTTGCCGGAGTCGTCCCGGACCCGGATGAACAACCTTTTTACACCCTTGCCCCAAATTCCAAACTCGGAGAGAATCATGCCAAAGAGAGAAGACCTACATAAGATCCTGATCATCGGATCGGGACCGATAGTCATCGGGCAGGCATGCGAGTTCGATTATTCCGGCACACAGGCGTGCAAGGCTCTGCGAGAGGGGGGTTATGAGATCGTGCTCGTCAACTCAAACCCTGCAACCATCATGACAGATCCAGAGATGGCAGACATCACCTACATCGAGCCATTAACGTTCGCAAATCTTGAGAGAATCATCGAAATGGAGTTGCCTGATGGGCTGCTGCCAAACCTCGGCGGGCAGACCGGGCTGAATCTCTCAGCAGCCCTCTACAAAGCAGGTGTTCTTGAGAAACACGGCGTTACCGTGATCGGAGTCCAGCCCGACGCGATCGAGCGGGGCGAGGATCGTATCGCGTTTAAGGCGACGATGGATAAGCTGGGAATCGAGATGCCAGAGAGCGAACCTGCGTACACGGCCGAAGAAGCTGAGAAGATCGCAGAGAATCTCGGATACCCGGTCGTTGTGAGACCTGCGTACACGATGGGCGGCACCGGCGGCGGGCTTGTATATAACTTAGACGAACTCAGAACGATTGCAGCAAGGGGGATTGCCGCCTCACTCGTAGGACAGGTCTTAATTGAGGAGTCGGTTCTCGGATGGGAGGAACTCGAACTCGAGGTTGTGCGGGATGTGAAGAACCAGATGATAACAGTCTGTTTCATCGAGAACTGCGACCCGATGGGAGTTCACACCGGCGACAGCTTCTGCGTTGCGCCAATGTTAACCGTACCCCAAAAGCTCCGGAAGCGGATGCAGGACTACTCATACCGGATCGTTGAGGGCATCGGCGTGATCGGCGGAACAAACGTCCAGTTCGCGCACGATCTTGAGACGGACCGGCTCGCGGTGATCGAGATCAACCCGCGAACGTCCAGGTCATCAGCACTCGCCTCGAAGGCGACAGGGTTTCCGATTGCACTGATCTCGACCAAGCTTGCGTCAGGGATCACCATGGACGAGATCGAATACTGGAGGGACGGCACACTCGAGAAGTACACGCCAGGCGGGGATTACGTCGTTGCAAAGTTCCCGAGATGGGCGTTTGAAAAGTTCAAAGGCGTGGATGACGTTCTCGGGACGCAGATGCGGGCTGTTGGAGAGGTGATGTCGATTGGAAAGAACTTCAAGGAAACATTCCAGAAGGCGATCCGGTCTCTTGAGATCAAGAGATATGGGCCTGGTAGGGTCAAGGAGTTTGAGAGCATGTCCTTTGAAGAGCTGAATGGTGCTATCGGGACGCCGAGCAGCGAGCGGATCTTCCAGCTATACGAGGCGCTTAAGAAGGGACTATCTGTTGATGAGGGGTATGAGCGAACAAAGATCGGCAAATGGTTTATTCAGCAGATGAAAGAACTTGCCAACTTTGAAAAAGAGATGGAAGGCTCCAAGGAATTATCTGATGAAATGCTTATTGCGGCAAAGAAAAACGGCTTCTCTGACCGGTACGTAAGTGAGATCTTTGGAGTATCCGAGACCATGATCAGGGGGCGGCGGCTCTCACTCGGCATGGCGCAGAGTCACCAGCCGGTTCCGGTGAGCGGTGCGGACGGCGCGTACTACTACTCAACATATAATGGGGATGACCAAAACGAGCAGGTTGAAGGGAAGAAGATACTGGTCCTTGGCGGCGGACCGAACAGGATAGGTCAGGGGATCGAGTTTGATTATACGTGTGTTCACACGACCTTTGCACTACGTGACGCGGGGATAAAGACTGTAATGGTAAATTGCAATCCGGAAACCGTGTCAACCGACTATGACACCTCTGACAAGCTCTACTTCGAGCCACTCACAGTCGAGGATGTGCTGAGCATCTATGAAAGGGAAAATCCGGATGGTGCGATCGTCCAGTTCGGTGGACAGACTCCGTTAAACATCGCAAAGGAGTTGCAAGATGCAGGTGTCACGATCCTTGGCACGTCTCCCGAGAGTATCGATATTGCGGAGGACCGGGAGCGGTTCAAAGATTTGATGATGAAACTCGGGATACCGCAGCCAGAGAACGATATCGCACGGTCGTTTGAGGAGGCGATTCTGAAAGGTGAGAAGATCGGCTACCCGCTGATGGTGCGTCCTTCGTATGTTCTTGGCGGGCGGGGCATGGAGGTCGTCTATGACAAAGAGATGCTCATCGACTACGCAAGAATGGCTGTCGAGGTGACGCCTGATCATCCGATCTTAATCGACAAGTTCCTCGAGAATGCAACCGAGGTAGAGGTCGATGCAATATCAGACGGCGAAGATACATTCACCGCAGCAATTATGGAACATATTGAGCTTGCAGGAGTTCACTCAGGCGACAGTGCATGTGTGATACCATCAAGAACGATAACAGATGCGAATATTCGGATAATTAAGGATTATACCGCGAAGATGGGGCGAGCACTCGGTGTCGTCGGCCTCATGAACATACAGTACGCGATAGCTGATGATGTGGTCTACATCCTCGAAGCAAACCCGCGTGCATCACGCACGGTTCCACTTGTGAGCAAGGTAACAGGAATTCCGATTGCAAACATCGCAACACAGATCATTGCGCTTGGCAAGAAGATATCTGACTTCCCGGAACTTAAAGAGTACGATCTTCCGCATGTGGCAGTGAAGGAAGCAGTGTTCCCGTTTAACATGTTCCCGGAGGTGGATCCTGTGCTCGGACCTGAGATGCGGGCGACAGGTGAGGTGCTTGGAATCGCAAATAACTTCGGGATGGCATTTTTTAAGGCACAGGACGCAACAGGGACGCCGCTTCCGACGGATCCGAGCAAAGGGGGAGTTCTCGTTACCGTTCCTGAATGGGCGAGGGATAAGGTGGCAGATGCGGTGCGAAAACTTGCTGATATTGGGTTTGTGATATATGCTACCCGCGGGACAAAGGAGTTTCTTGATGGTGCGGGCGTTTCGTCTGAACTCGTGCTGAAGCTTCATGAAGGACGACCGAACATCGTGGACGCTATTGGGAACCAAAAGATCCAGCTCGTGTTTAATGTCCCGGTCGGGCGGAGGGGAAAGGAGGATGATAGCTACATCCGGAAGGCTGCGATAAAGCACAGGATTCCATACATCACGTCAGCAGAGGCAGTTGTGGCATCGGTTGAGGGGATAGAGGCTGCTATCAGGAGCGAAATCACGGTTGCGTCGCTGCAGGCGTATCACAGGGATCCGGAGTGAGCATATATAAAGAATAGTTTCGAAGAGATGGATCTCAACCTTGAAAGTGGCGGGCGCCGATTTGGCCGGTGGTGCAACGTCTATGGGTTGTCCGTGCCAGACTAGATGATCACGACGGGTCCAAGATAGTCCCGATTGCCCCTACGGTCTGGTTCCAGTCTGTGCTCTTGTTAAGCGTCCCTTTCGCTCCGGCTTCGAGTGCATCGACCTCCACCTCGGTCTTGGTATATGCGGTGAACAGGTAGATGTTCGCTCCCGGGTCGCTCTTGAGTATCTGTCCGGTGGCTTCAACGCCGTCCATCACAGGCATTCTAAGGTCCATCAGTACGATATCAGGTTTTCTCCCTTCATTTGAGAGTTTGTCGTACATTTCAACTCCGGCTTTACCATCTTCAGCAGAATCCATAATGAACGTGTGCTCCTCATCCATCTCCAGAAACAGGGACATCAATTCATGAATGTCTGCTTCATCATCCACAAGTAATATTTTGTATTCCATTCTAACAAGCACCTCCTTGTTCCACCTCCTCTAAATACTTTTCCTCAAGCGCATCCCTGACAAGTGTCTGGACTTCCTCATTTTTCTCGCATATCAGCCGGATTTTATCTCTCTGGTCATCGTCAAGATTGCCGGACCCCCGGAGCAACCATTTTGAATAGCCCCCAACGATCGACACGGGTGTGATGATCCTGTGTGAGGTCTCTTTTAAGAAGTGCTCTCTCAAACGGGAAGCTTCTTCTACCCTCTTATTCAACTCTTCCAACATCACTACATGTTCTTGCAGCGAGATAGTAGCCAGTCTCAATGCTTCTTCTGCCCTTCTTCGCTCGTCAGCTTCCATCGCCAGCGAGATATAGTCGGCAGGAGATCGGGCGAAATTCTCCTCTTCCATCGTCCATCTGCGTACCGATCCGACATGCTCATAACACACGACTCCTATCACCACCCCATTCAGCCGGATCGGAACATCCAGCATCGATGTGATGTCGATCGGGGAAAGATATGAGTCGGAAAATTCCTTGGTCCGGGGATCTCTGTGTGCATCATGTGCAGCAATAACCGCTCCTTCATCCAGTGCCTTGAAATAGGAAGGATAATCTGCCGCCGTAAGCACCATGCCCTCTGAATGGTGATCCGTGCTCAGTTCGTACAGATCAGTGCAGCGGATCATCGAGTGATCATCTGCATATTGCCACACACTCACCCTCTCGACCTTGACCGCGCGGGCCGTGGCTTCCGTGATGACCTGAAGCGAGTCAGCCAGATCGCCACTATACAACTCCGTGCATTTTGCAAGTTCCATGAGCAGCTCATTCTGATTCCGAACGATCTGTTCTCTCTCGCGCAAAATCCCCGTTATCTCCAGGTCATGGAGGCCGATCGCTATATCAGAAGCCACTTCTGCAAGAAGACTCTTCTCCTCATCATCTACTGCAACATCCGGTGCGAGCAGTACGGCAAGCAGCCCGAAGAACCTGCCTGCATGTTCCACACGGATGATTGTGGCCACCCTTCCGCGACACGCGTCTTTGAAAAAACAGTCTCTATATTCACTCAAGTTATCCAGAATCAAAACCGCCTCTTCCGAGGCGAGCACGTCCTTGATGTAAGAAAGATTATCCCCGTTTATCATAAGTCTGTTAAAGCGCGAGACATCCTCCGAAAGACCGGATCCCACAACCTCAACAAATCTCTTATCAGCCTCGAATAAACTGAGCCACACGGCATCATAGCCCCGTGCATCTATGAGGGCATCGCAGGATTTCTGGAGGAGCTGGTCTCTGTCCTTCACTGTCACGAGCAATTCGTTTACATTTCTTATAGCTCTAAGGACACTATTTAAGCGCGTGATCTGCGCCTCGGCAAGCTTGCGTTCGGTGACGTCTTCTGCTGCACAGATCATGTATTCGACATCGCCGCCATCGTTAAGTTTTGGTGTCTTCGTGACCGACAGTAAACGCACCTCCCCTCTGCCGTTTGCGATCCACTCCTCGACCCGTATCTGTCTTTTCTTCTCGAATACTTCCCTGTTACCACCGATGCAGACTTCGGATTCTTCTCTGCTGAGAATGTCACGTAGATTAGTACCCTCCAGATATTCCTTATCCACACCAAAAAATTCCGCACGAGATCTGTTTACGGCACCACACGTCTCTGCATCTGTCAGATGCCAGATCTGAGTAGGTATATTATCAAGCAACAATCTTTGCTCTTCAGACTTTCTGTACTCCAGTTGAATCAGGAAAGTCTGCGCAACGATCCCGGTCAAGCCGCCTTCCTTTAACAGTTCGTTGCATATCCTGATTATCTCTTCCTCGGTGTAGCTCTCCTTATCTTCCAGTGCGGCAGCGTCTATCCTTTTAGTGATCAGTTCCCTGGCTGCTTCTATGCCGATACTCTGAGCATACATCCCGGTCAGGTCACTCTTCGCAGTCTTCATCGCAGATACTCACCTCCGATCCGCATTGCTGTCTTTTGGCAGAAGCAGGACAACAGCAGTGGTATTGTGAAAGCCGCTGAACTGTCCGGGTTCCAGACGGATCTCGCCGTAAGTCTCCCAGCCAATCAGGGGAACGCCCGGCAGGACTTTCTTGAAGCGATCCACGCTATCAGGAAACCGGTCCCCGAGGATCAACTGTCTGTGTGCACAGTCAAAGACAAGGATGCCGGCAAATTCCGAGTACCCGGCAGCCTCTGCCGATTGCTTTGCCATCATAATAGCCCCCTCTGCAGCATCGATCTGGTTTTCCAGATTACTGCCATCCATGATACGGAAGATTGCACCCTCTGCTATATCGCAAGCGAAATTGAGAGAGCCGTCTTCGTTTGCGCTTACAGGCCATCTTATCTTATACTCACCTTCTTTCTCGGTTGCCAGACCGAGCTGGGAATTGGCACAGAACTGTGCAATCTCTGCAGGCGTCTTGAGCTGGTTTGCATCGATACCCGATCTTCTTGCAGTTTCTGCGGTCTCTTCCTTCCATGCATCCCATGCTGGCATATTATTTATCTCATAAAGCACACTACCTTCTGTTCTTGTTGCTTTCAGTTCTCTACTTATAGGGGTGTGCCCATGTTTTACTCCGGTAAAAAGAGGCATTTTCGAGGAAAGAAGGCAGACACTAATTGCATCGGTACGGACAGTATCGTCAGAGAAGACGAAGGTCTTCTCCATCTTGAAATCGTCGCCAGCCATGCCCCCGACAATCCTCAGCCCCCTGCCAAAGAGATAGGAAGCTAGTAACGCGACTCTTTCACCCATGCCTGACAAACCATCGGCAATGAGAATAGCGGTCAGGTAGGGATACCCTTTCACCATACTGGGCAGCTTTGCTATAACCTCTTTTATTGCTGCTTCAGGGTCTTCCTTTACACCCCCTGCAAGAGCAGTGAATACTTTGATATCATCTGAGGATAGTAAGCCCACAGCCACGTTCTTCCCATTGACACCATCCTCGGTAAACTCTCCTGCTGTGGAAGCTCCGATCAAAGGTGCATTGCCTGTGGCTTCTCTTACCGCATCTACGACTTCCCTATAATCATACTCGCTTGTTGAGTATACTATTGAAAGATCAACCCGGGCTCTGCCCGATTTCTCTTTCGCCTGCAAGACAGCGTCTTTAGCTGCCAGAGCGCTGTTTTTGCCGCCACACAAACCAGTTGCCAATGTTGTCACCATTGTACGCACCACCTTTAACCCAGTCTCAACCTCTGTGTAGGAGTTTGGGACGTGTCCACTTAAAGGTTACTTAACACTCGTGAGAACCTTTCGGATACTTACCAATTCCGTCTTGTCTAAAAAAGCCTCCATATAATCCAATGACCCGGGTTATTTTGTTATGAGGTCTTACCAGTACCTCTGTGGTGTTGCGTTCGTGTCGCTGTGATTGTACACAGGATGCGGATTCAAGATCACATCTGTCTCGACTTCGGAATGACAGCCGACACAAGTCCAGTACCCTCTTGATAGTTCGTGTCCGCGGGCATTGCCACATGGATCCAGTATGCCGTATGGATGTCCGGCAGGGTATGTGGATGATTGGTTGGACAGGTTGAGATAGAACGACTGGTGAACGTTTTCTCTGCTGATATTGTATCCTGCGGTTACCACGTACTCGGTGGTCGAGGGATTGGCAAACAGCCCTGTAGCAGCTCCAAGATATGTGTGGTTCCGGTTCCCGTGACAGCGATCATCATCGCAGACTCGCACAGTAACCGCATGTGCCCCCTCGATACCGAAGAGCGATGCGTTGTGGCAAAGATGGCACAGCTCGGCTCCCTCGATCTCGCCGTTGCCGTTAAAATCGAGAGAAACCAGTTTATGTTCGCTGCCATGCTCCCACGTACCGTTTCCACCATCCCATGTACCGTCCCATACCCATTTATTGCTATTGATCGTCGAGATCGTTGAATTTGATGGATAATACTCGATCCCACCCACTGAGAGGAACGTGGTGTAATTCGCATTATTCGCTGCCCGTTTGTGAACATCTATCGTGGGTGCTCCGTACAGTTCGGCATACTCTGCCGCGTGACACTTCTGGCACTGCACCCCTGCTTCGAATGTGTGCTGACCAATAAACATCGATATCGTATTCGGCAGCACGAATAATGCAAGCGATACGACTGCGATTGTAAGCAGTGCAATCTTATTCATCCATGTCCACCTTTGCTCAGATAATCTTTTGCATGATCGTAGATAGCGGTCTTGTTACCCTTGATCAGATAATGCGCTGTCTGGTTCCTGCCGCTTGTATAGGGGCCTATATGGGTCGGTATGTCGCCAATTTCGTTAGAATCGCTGTGGCAATTGGTGCAGTAGATATCCTTTGTGAGATTATGCTTTCGGTTTATGTCATAAGTGCCGTTGTCATAAGTGCTGTTGGTGAGGTATCCGTGGCAGATACAGTTCGCAGGATTGTGAATGCCGGCAGATACGTTTATAGCCACGTTGGCATGACATTTGGTACAGAAGTCATCTTTGGTCTTGTAGGTGGTATGGCTCGTTGCAAGGAGCGCGTATGCTGTCAGCGAACTCACAAGAATGATTGCCGCTGCGAGTACTGCAATTCTCTTCTTTGTGGCGATCAACTTCGACATATCCAACGTCACCTATGTCCGCAGCAGTATTTTACCTTTGTGATCTCCGCGGAAGTTCGCGGAAGGGTCGCGGGAAAAGAGGCTTTCTGACAATTTAGCGAGTACATGCACTTTTTTTCACTCTTCCGGAGGATCTTGTTGTGATAAGGAAGATTAAACCTGCGGTTTTCCAAAACCTTATTTTGAAAATATCAAAAATCTCCGGGGTTTTCGGTCACCGCAACGCGAGATACCAAAGACCCGAAAAAAGATTCATTTAAGAATCGTGGAGCATCAAGGAAAGTTACAGCCGGCCAACAGCAAACAGGGAAGATACCGACATGACAGATTTTCATCTCGTCTCTGATTTCGCGCCCCAGGGCTCGCAGCCCGGTGCGATCGAGCGCCTCGTTTCGGGACTTGCAAGCGGCAGCCAGTTCCAGACACTTCTTGGCGTCACTGGTTCGGGAAAGACGTTTACGATTGCAAACGTCATCGACAAAGTCGGGAAGCCAACCCTCGTCATCGCCCACAATAAGACACTTGCAGCCCAACTCTACAACGAGTTTAAGGGGTTCTTCCCTGAAAACAGGGTTGAATATTTTGTCTCATATTACGATTACTACCAGCCTGAATCTTATATCCCAAAAAAAGACCAGTACATCGAGAAAGATGCCCAGATCAACCCCAAAATCGAGCAGATGCGCTTGTCCACCACCGCGTCACTGCTGTCGCGGGACGATGTGATCGTTGTCGCTTCGGTCTCCTGTATCTACGGTCTTGGCAATCCCGAGAACTTCCAGAAGATGGGGGTTGAATTAAACGTGCACGACAGGATAAGCAGAAACGAGATCCTCTCGCAACTGATTGACATCCAGTTCGAGAGAAACGACACCGAACTTGCGCCTGGGAGGTTTCGGGTGAAAGGGGACACAATCGACATTATCCCGATGTACTTTAATAACACCGTCAGAATCGAGATGTTCGGGGATGAGATCGACCGGATCATGGAGATAGAGAAGATAACAGGCAGAAAGATCGAGGAGATAGACTACTTCTATGTCTATCCTGCGCGGCATTTTGTCGTACCTGAAGAGGAGAAAGAGCGCGCGATTGCATCCGTCCTTGAGGAGCTAGATTCCGTGCTACCGTCGATGGGGCTGTTTGAAGCACACCGGCTCAAGCAGCGGACACTCTACGACATAGAGATGATTGAGGAGACTGGCTCGTGCAAGGGAATCGAGAACTACTCGCGCCACTTCGACAGAAGAGGAGCTGGAGATAAGCCGTACTGCCTGCTCGATTACTTTCCGGAGGGTTTCCTGATGGTGATTGATGAGAGTCACCAGATGATCCCGCAGATTCACGGGATGTACAAAGGCGACTATTCCCGTAAGAAGACGCTTGTCGATTATGGCTTCCGGCTTCCGTCGGCACTTGACAACCGTCCCCTGCGGTTTGATGAGTTTACAGGGTACATGCAAAACGTCATCTTTGTCTCGGCGACGCCCGGCGTTTACGAACTTGAGAAGTCAGGGCAGGTCGTCGAGCAGATCATCCGCCCGACCGGTCTTGTCGATCCGCACGTGGAGGTGCGCCCGATCGAGGGGCAGGCTGCTGACGTGCTCAGTGAAATCGAGAAGACTATTAAAGCGGGGGATCGTGTCCTTATAACGACGCTTACGAAGAGACTTGCAGAAGAATTAACCGAGTACCTCGCACGCATTGGCGTCCGGACACGATACCTCCATTCGGATATCAACACGATCGAGCGGACCGAGATCATCCGCCAGCTAAGGCTTGGCAAGTTCGATGTCCTTGTCGGCATCAATCTTCTGCGGGAGGGTCTCGACATCCCTGAGGTAGGGTTTATTGGCATTCTCGACGCCGACAAGGAAGGATTCTTGCGCGATACGAAAAGTCTCATCCAGACGATCGGCAGGGCAGCCAGGAACGTGAAGTCAAGGGTGGTGCTCTACGCTGACAAGATGACCGACTCGATCAAAAAAGCCATCTCTGAGACAGAGCGGAGGCGAAACCTCCAGATCGCTTATAACAGGAAGCATAACATCACCCCGCAGACGATCAAGAAGCCGATCCGGGCGAAAGAGGTTGATCTCACCGACACGAAGCATCTGCCAAAATCAGAGATACCGAATCTCATCATCGAACTCGATGCGGAGATGCAGGCGGCTGCTGATGCGCTGGACTTCGAGCGTGCGATTAAGTTGCGGGATGCTGTGAAGAAGTTGAAGGTGCAGGCGGCGGGGTGAGCGTTATTTTTAAGTATCATGGCAGTTAGGTAATCCCCAATAAATAACTTACCCAAATGCAGGCTCGATGGTAAAATCCCACTATATATGTGTTGTTAAGCACCCATGAGATCTACCTGCGCTTAGCATCTCCCCACTATCGTTACCCAAGCGTACTCACTCGAGTATTGTGAGGGCGCCTCCATCTCATCCATCCGCACCCCTCACGCGGATTTCCGATCATTTCCAGCCCGTGCACACCGCACACACCCGATCGCCTGATCGAAATGCCACCTCGTGATCTCGACCGTACTTGCAATCTTCTTCGAATCCACATCCACGCCCCGCTTGGGCATCGCCCCGCGCAGTGCAAGCATTGCCGCCTCCCTGCACACAGCTTCGATCTCCGCGCCCGAGTATCCATCGGTTGCTTCCGCGAGCCACTGTACCGAGACCTCATCAGATACCGGTTTGTCCTTGAGATGGATCTCAAAGATCTTCGATCTCGTATCCTTGTCGGGAAGCGGTATATGGATGAGACGGTCGATCCGCCCTGGCC
>DAOUXE010000187.1 GCA_030666765.1 Methanosarcinales archaeon | reverse complement strand
CCGAATGGAGGGGGTAGCCAGTGCGGCAATCTGTGATGTAACTTCTTGTCAACAGACGCGGGTACGACACGTTCCACCCTTTCCAAATGTCCATTCTTCAATCGCGTCATTATAATTGGTAATTCTACCTGTGTTCTTCGACGATAAAAGGACAGACCATTTCAATTCGCCGAAAGTCAGGTAATCTGTGGAAAATAAAACTTTTAGCCGCAGATTAACACCGATTCCACCACTTCAGTCGTACCAATGTTTGCAAGATTGCCATCATGTTTTTCAACCGACCAGAAGAAATTAAAAAGACTCCCATGTTTGTGAAACACGCCGTATTCAGCACGCCACTCATCGATTGTCTATTGAGGACGGGGTGGCAAAAAAAGGAATAAAAATGGGATCAATTTAGTGAGCTGGATGAACGTCCTTTCATCAGCCTAGGGTAGTCCCAAAACCATTCAATAGGAAAAGAGATATAGTCAGTCGGATGAATGAAAGCTTGATTGCGTGATAGCGAGGCGACGGTATGAAGACCATCCACATCATCGTAACAGGCAGAGTGCAAGGCGTAGGATTCAGATACTTCACAGTGAAGTGTGCAAACGATCTTGGCCTCTGTGGCTGGGTCAGAAACCTGCCAGACGGCAGCGTCGAGACCGCGATCCAGGGGCCTGGCGAGAAGATCGAAGAGATGATCGGGCTGCTTAAGCAAGGTCCCGGGGCTGCAAACGTCTCGGGTTTGGAGATAGAAGAAATTGAGTCTGAGTCTGAGTCTGCTGAACTGTCCGGATTTGCCATGAGGTTTTAAATGGATGTCAACCTGACCGAAAAATTGGAAAATATACGGGGATTTTCGATCATCAAGAGCGAAGAGAGTCAGATACTGGTGGATATCAGTGATTTCGGGATGGACACGTCAGAACTGATCTTCCGTCTCTCCGAGCACGGGATTGAGGTGCACGAGTGTGGCAAAGACTGTATACGGATCGATGCGGAGTTCGTGAACCGGAAACTGATCGATGTGATCAGCAGCGCGATATCCGAGTGGGGGCAAAATCTTGCCAGAAGAAATATGGAGGATGTATTGAAGGGAGGAAGACTCGTGGGTAGAAGAGATTGTGAATATTATCCGTGTCATTTCGAGGGGCAGGACTGTACGTTCTGTTTCTGCCCGTTTTATCCGTGTAACTATGAGCGTACCGGTGGCAAGTATGTCAAAAGTTCGACTGGTGGAATGGTCTGGAGCTGCGTTGACTGCACAATCATCCACGAGCCAGAGGTTGCAGAGGAGATACTTGTTGCGCTGATGGCGCTCAAACCCGGGGAAGATACGCGATCCGTGTTCGAGAGTGTGGTCGTAAAGCACCTGCTCAGCCGTGTTGGTACGAAATCGCGAGATTGACAAACCCAAAACCCAAAAGTACCCGCCGCACCAATAACCCTTGCAACCATGACCCTCATAGAAGCGGAATCAAAATATATCCAGCCCACATACACCCGCCAACCCATTACCCTAACCCGCGGCAGCGGTGCCCGGGTCCGGGACTCGGAAGGCAGAGAGTACATCGACTGCATCGCAGGAGTCGCTGTGAACGTCTGCGGGCACTGCCACCCAAAAGTTGTTGAAGCGATCCGGATGCAGGCAGAGACGCTTATACACACCTCGAACCTATACTACACCGAGCCGCAGATAAAACTCGCAGAGGAACTTAGCCAACTGACCGGACTCGAACGCATCTTCTTCTGTAACTCCGGAACCGAAGCTGTTGAGGCTGCCATGAAACTTGCGCGCCGCAGCACAGGGAGAACCGATTTTATCGCAAGCGAGAACTCGTTTCACGGAAGAACGCTTGGGGCGCTCAGTCTCACGCACACAGAGAAGTACCGAAAACCCTTCGAGCCGCTCATCCCGGGCGTCACATTCGTGAGATATGACGATGCAGCAGCGATTTCCGAAGCGATCACACCGGATACGGCAGCCGTGGTACTCGAAGCGGTTCAGGGAGAAGGTGGAATCCACATCGCGTCAGTGGAATATCTCCGCGAGGTGCGGGAGATATGTGACTCAAACGACATCCTGCTAATTATCGACGAGGTCCAGACCGGGTTTGGGAGAACCGGCGCATGGTTTGCTTACGAGCATTACGGGATCGTGCCTGACATCATGACCATGGCAAAAGCCCTTGGCAGCGGATTTCCGATCGGTGCGATGGCATCGCGCGAGGATCTGACATTCGGGCGCGGCGAACACGGCGCAACATTCGCGGGAAGTCCACTTGCATGTGCGGCAGCAGCTGCAACGATTGATGTGATCAGGGACGAGGGGCTTGTGGAGAGGTCAAGGACACTTGGTAAACGTCTCCTCAGGGGGTTGCAATCGATTGAGTCGCTCGCTGGAAACCGGGTGCGAGAGGTACGCGGTATCGGGCTTATGGTCGGGATCGACTTCGAGACCGGGTGTGGTGATCTGGTGAACATGGCAAGAGAACGTGGCGTACTCCTAAACTGCACTGCCGATACCGTGCTGCGGTTCCTGCCGCCACTTGTGATCACGGAAAGTGATCTTGACCAGGTTATGGCTGTGGTTGGGCAGCTTTGAGTCACTAAACCAAAAATGAATTGCAAGGCATCCGGAGGGGTGGAGGTTGGGTGAGATGGGGTATAGAGCAGCACTGGGCAAAATAAACACCGAAAGAGATGACCATGAGCCGCAGTCAGCAATTCCCGCTCTCTTTTAGCACCCTCATCCAAAACACCTGATTCTGACGGATTCTGTGGTTCTCAAAAGATTTTGAAAGAAAACAGCATCAGACGCGGTTCTGAAGGCGTTACTACTCAGGTACCTAAAACCATCATCAGGGGACTTCACTATGCAGGAACTACTCGGGGCGTGGGGGGTGCTGTAACCAAACTGGGAATTTAACCGCAGAGGCAGTGGATACCATCGAGAAGAGTCTTTTTATTATTTTCTGGGAACGTCGGATTGCCTTACGCGATCACAACTGTAATAAGGGAGCACTACCGATCTGAAAAGTCATTTACACAGCTAATCTGTGTCCATCTGCGTTAATTTGTGGATGATATTATTTTAGCCACAGATTAACACCGATTTCACTGATTTCATCCATCTAATCATATTTGTATTTGCCGGGTTGGCGTCATGTTTTCAACCGACCAGAACAAATTAAAAAGTCTCCGTTCAATCACACTTTGGTCGATTTCGCCTGATCGTGTCCGTTTTTTTGGTGTTGTTATACGCAAGTCTCCCATCGATCACAGACCGATCGTTCGGAGATCCGGTCCGTCATGTCTGCCTCTATTCATCTGTGTGTGGCTAAGCACCGCAAGTGATTCATAGTGCCCACAATCATTACCACCTTTGCCGATCCACGCCACCACGCACAAAAACAATCTCGTTCATTCGGTGCCAGTACTTCTAATCTACTATTGTGAACTTTTATAAGTGTATATTGAATAATAAAGAAATTACGGTGGCGTATGCACCTGTTCATGTGCGGCATAAGTTCTTCTTCGACCGGGGGATGCGTAATTCATCATTTGCTATTCTTTTATCCACATCAAGGAGAATCGAGTCCATTACGTTCTACGCTTCATCCTCTGAAATCTCTCCCTAATTCTTTCTTTTTGTTAGCCCCCTTAAAATATCCGGATTACGCTGGTGAAATCGGTAGATCGTGAAGCAAAGTTTGTTTTCAAGACCATGGACGTGGATCAGATGAGATTGTTTGCGATGTTACGACTGGGCGATGTCATGGAGGGGGCGAATCTCTGAAGATGAGGGGTGGATTATTTAGAATCCAGTATTGTGTTTAGCTGGGGTGGAAAAACCACGAGATTACACGAGATTAACACAGAAATCTTGTGGAAATCGGTGT